>NZ_JBFUKT010000110.1:0-10627 GCF_056400705.1 Paenisporosarcina sp. P5_A11 | reverse complement strand
GTTCTTCTAAGATCAGGTGTTTTTTTCCGAACCATTTATTTTCTTTATTACTTTCTTTTGCTTTTTCAAACCAAAAAGGGTCATCTTCATTAACGACGATTTTTTTTGATAAATGAAGTAATTTACATTTTGCTTTCTTGTACGCTTCAATACCTTTGTGATCTTCTAAATGATCATGACCAATATTTAAAAAGACTCCTTGTTGAATCGAACAATGATCCAGTCGGTGTTGTGCTAATCCCATTGATGAGGCTTCAATAATTACRTGAGTTACATTCATTGCTAAAAGCTTCGCAAAAGTTTGATGAAGATGACTGGCAGACCATGTCGTGAGTGACGGGAAATTCTCTATTATTTTTTTCCCATTAACATATAGTCCGAGAGTCCCAATCACTGCTGTATGATAACCAAGAAAAGTGAGGAGTTGACCAATCATATGACTCACCGTCGTCTTACCGTTCGTTCCAGTAACTGCAACAATGTGTAACTGTTCTGATGGGTTTCCATGAATACGCGAACTGGCATGAGAAAGAAAAGTGCGTGTATTTGGTACAATTCCAAAAGCCACATCTTTACAAAACTGACCATCTTCACGATTTTCTGAAATGATACATACTGCCCCGTTGTGTATAGCTTCGTTTATATAAGCAGCTCCATTGGCATGTCTGCCTTTGATAACAATAAAGACATCACCGGTTTGAACGTCTCTCGAATCTTCCTTTACACCTCTTATCCATTCATTAAATGACCCATGTAACCATGTACAAGGCCAATCTTTTATTAAATCTGCAATGACAAAAGCCATTGTACCCCTCCTACACAAAATAAAATTGACCGAATACATTACAGTCAAGGTACGTTCATCGTATGTAAGAATGCGGGAAAATGTCACTCATGATAATAAGGAGCGAATTCAATGATTGTTCAGAAATTTGGAGGCATCGCGATGAAAGATAAAAAATCGCGTGAAATATGTATTAAACACATTAAAGAAGGCTTAGCCAAATATAAATCGGTAATTGTAGTTGTATCCGCAATGGGAAGACATGGAGATCCTTATTCCACAGATACTCTTATACAATTGACAGATGCTTTCCAATTTGCACCTGAATCAAAAGATGTAGCAGCAATATGTGGTGAATTGCTTTCATCATCCGTTTTATTTGCTGAGTGTTTAAAGGAGCAAATCCCTTGTCAATTAGCCTATGGTGTCCAGGCTGGCATTTACACAGATGACCGTTTTGGAGATGCTACAATCATTAAAACATCTAAACAGGCCATTGAAGAATTACTCCAACATATCCCCTGTGTTATCGTTCCTGGATTTCAAGGCATTACGACAGACCACCGTTTCACAACATTAGGCAGAGGTGGGAGTGATTTGACGGCTATTTTATTAGCTTCATTATTTGAGGCTAGTGCTGTCGAATTTTATAAAGATGTTCCCGGAGTTATGTCCAATGACCCTAAGAGTTCTTCAAATGTTCAAAAATTATCGCATGTTTCATATGAAAAACTTCAGCATTTATGTGAAACAGCGAAGCATCCGCTCATACAAAAAAAGGCAGTTGACATGGCTGCTAAGCACCACGTCCCACTGCACATTCGTCCCTTTGGTTCCTCAGAAGAAGGAACTTGGATAAATTCCGCTATTCATTAATATTTTTTCTATTAAGTACTTCTCGCTCTACAAAGTTTTGTGTATAGTATTTGCCAAATGTACCAACACCTAAGTGTGTGAAATCGGTTTTTAGTAATACTTTTCGATGATCCATCGAGTTTAACCAGCCATGCACAACTTCAGCAGAATCATAATAATTGGATCCAATGTTTTCAGCTGCACTTTCATACACAATTTGTGATTCCTCTAAGCGGTTTTCCAAATCTCCAAAATCCGGAGATTCATGAGAAAAATAGTTTTCCATAGCCATATCCTCACTATGTTTTCGTGCAACCATATGAAGGTCTTCGTCCTCTACAACCGTATCTACCGAGTGTTTCACACGAAATACATTTGTTAAGTCGAATAATAAACGTTCATTAGATTCGTTAATCGCTTTTTGCTCGTAAGTAGAAGGGACATCTGGCGCTAAATAGTCCCCTTTATACGTCATTTCATAAGGTTGATGGAGAACGGTTGTGCGAGGATCCGTAAAACGAATGGCTTCCACTTTCCCGTCTTCCTCGTCCACATAGATTTGTGCATATAGTCCATTAAACTTTACTAATAATCGATTTTTCATATCTACATCATTAATAGTAAAGGTATAAACACTAGAATCTAATTGCACTGAGATTTCCGATTCAATTATGGTGAAACGGTATAAATCATCGATTGTTTGCCCAACTTGATAAGGAAAAGCATCAAGATCTTCCCCAACAATATATACTTGAGTAATCGTATCATTCATGACACCTATTAACATGTAATTAGTGATGGAGTCATTATATACCCACCAATCATAACCAAAAGCAGAGGCTTCAATCCGATTAGGTTCCCCAAATGAATTAATTATTTCTTTTGTGTTTTGGCCTACCAAGGTGGATAGGCCTTTTTCTGGTCGCGGAATAGTACCTTCTCCAGAAGGTGGCGACAAGTTTTCTTGAGGCAATGCTTGTCCCCTTGAACCTGGAGCTTCTAATAATTCATTTTCTTGAATGGTTTGGTCTGAATAAAATATGACAGTTAAAATAATTGCTAAAAAAATTAATATTCTAACCAATACCTTCAATATGACAACTCCTAGTAATATAAATGATGAGTCTATTATATCAGTCTACAACGTATTGACACAATGTTGTCATTGCAACAAACGCTAAATTACACTATTATAAAATGGAAGCTCGACTTAAGGTTAAGCATGTAAAAGGAGGACGATTTTATGTATTTCGAAAACACAGGTATTGAAAATACAGCAGCTGATTTAGAATTATTAGATGAAATTATGTTAAATCATGGTCTTGTTCGTGAAGGACAATGGGACTACGAACGTGTAACGTATGACAAAAAATACGAAATCAAAGAAGGTACATTCTACTTACGTATTTTCGGCTTCACAAAAGACGGAGACGTTGGTGCTCACGATGCGATCATCACCTTGATGAAACCTGTTGTCGGCAAACACTACTTTCCACACGGTGTTGAGTATGGAGACCAAGAAGTGTTCCCTGAACACTTAGTGAAATCTTGCCAACAAACACTAACTGCTGTTAAAGCAGATATCAATGCATTTGAAATTCGCGCATAATTGAAACGCCGAAGAATTTTTTCTTCGGCGTTTTTTTCTATCACTTTTCAAATGTGTAAATGTTGTCTATACTTATAACATATGGAAAAAGAGGTGTTGCGAATGCCCAAGTGGATTACTAAGAAGTTTTTGATTATCGCTTTACTTATATTAATACTTATCCTTTTCATTACCTTTATACTTCCTCTTGCCGTCCCCATTTTATTAGCTTTGATTACGGCATTTTTACTTGAACCTCTCGTAAAATGGAGTAAACAAAAGTTTAATTGGAACCGTAAACCCGCAGTAATAACAATATTTATTTTATTTTTATTACTTACTACAGCTACTTTGTATTTTACTATTACACAATTGATCGGTCAGATTATACAATTAACAAAAATTGCACCAGACTATTTTAATACCTTGACACTTTCCTGGATGAATATACAAAGTAAATTATTTAGTTTTACACAAGGTATGCCAATTGAAGTTGTTTCTTCAATCAAAAAAGAATTAGATCAATTTTTGAAACTTATGCAAGAAGCGATTTTAGGTTTTGTAAGTTACGATAGTATTACTAACCTACTTACTGAAATTCCGAACTTTTTAGTCAGTTTTATCGTATACATAATTACGCTATTTCTATTTATGTTAGATTTAACAGATTTAAAGAAAATGGTCTTTAGACATTTTACCCCAGCAACTGCAGAAAAAGTTCGCTTTATGACGTCACGATTAAATTCTGTCATATTTGGTTTTATGAAAGCCCAACTGCTAGCTAGCTTATTTATCTTAGTTGGTAGTTTCATTGGCTTATTGTTCATCGCTCCTCAATATGCAATTGTCATGTCCATTGTCATTTGGATTATCGACATTATTCCTATTTTAGGTTCGATCGCAATAGTTGGACCAT
The DNA here is from genome assembly GCF_056400705.1 of Paenisporosarcina sp. P5_A11. NCBI lineage: Bacteria > Bacillati > Bacillota > Bacilli > Caryophanales > Caryophanaceae > Paenisporosarcina > Paenisporosarcina sp. P5_A11. The sequence continues at coordinate 6,484 of NZ_JBFUKT010000110.1, read as the reverse complement.
GGTCATTATACCAATTTGCAACCGGAGACATTGCTTTAGGCACCAAATTAGCAATACTAGCACTAGTGTTACTTGTCATTAGGCGATCAGTGGAACCAAAGCTGATGGGTTCACAGATTGGTTTATCCCCACTAGCAACTTTAATTGCCATGTTTATCGGATTACAAATATTCGGCTTTTTAGGATTAATAATAGGTCCATTCGTCGTCATTATTTTCACGACTGCAAAAGAAGCTGGCATTATTAAAACCAATTTCAAATTATAAAAAATTGCCATTCACCTTATTTACTCTGGTGAATGGCAATTTTAATTTAAGCTATTAAAGAATGTTGATACTGAAGAACAAATGTACGATAAAAGACAATGTCGTTTAACAATGCCTTTATTTTCAAAACAACTTAGTAAAATACAATATAATTATCACTACAACTACAAACCGAAACTTTGATTATATTTATTGAGGATGACAGGTTTTCAGTCCGCTTCGGACGCTTTACCTGCTGCACAATGTTCTAGAGAATAAAGAGGATGGGCTTGTGACTGTGTCACTCGCCCACCTCTCTTTTTGTAGATCATCCTGCGTCGAGTGTGCATCCTTCGCTCCCTTGCAACCTGGAAGGACACAGTAATTTTGATTTGGTTTACTACAGAATAGAAGATTTCTTTAAGTAGAAGTTCGACCGAAGATGCTTTTTCTGCCTCTTGTTGCTTTAATATTTTGGCTATTTTGGCAAAGTTTAAGAATGCTGTTGATATTAAAAAGAAACTAAAGAGTACATTTGAGCCTAGCATGCTAAGGAAGGAAGGTTAAAAACGCCACGTCCTGCTCCTGCGGTTACTCGTCGCAAAATGCAATGCGAGAAATTGCTCCTGCGGTTACTCGTCGCAAAATGCAATGCGAGAAATTTTGTGGCAACACCTTCATGCCCCCTTCCTGTGGGCCCAAGAATGAGAYCCACAAGTATGTGGTTTTCATACTTGTTGGCTAATGCAGAACGTGCGGCTAGCGCAAATGTACGATAAGCAATAGTTTACTTTAACTTAGCCTTTTATAAAAAGAGAATCGGCTCCCTTTCCGCGGACGGACAGGCAAGCCTCCTTACTCGTTCCTCGCTGCGGGGTCTTGCCAGCCCGTTTTTCCGCAGGAGTGTCGCAGATTCCCTTACTAAATTGAGCCAATAGAGTAGCTATGTTAAAGAATGCTTTCGATATTAAAAAAAACGAAAAAGTACATTTGCGACTAGCGCAAATGTACTTTAAACAACAGTGTAGTTTTAACAAAGCCTATAATTAAAATCCTAATATGGCTTTAAAGACGGAAGTAGTATCTCCACCTTGATAGATAATGTAAAGCAATAAATATACCATTACTCCTGTAATGGCTGTAAAGAACCAGATGATACTAGTGATTGGTCCAATTTTACGATGTCTTGCTAAATTATTTTTATAACCAGCCCAAATCGTTACAATCCCAAATACAGCTCCTGTTGTAGCTAGTATGATATGAAAGACCAAAAAGACAGTGTAATAGATTTTGTATTCATCTGGCCCACCAAAAGCAGTATTTCCAATGAATAATGTTCGTGAAATATAGATAGTAAAGAATGTTAAAGCTGAAATAGCCGCAGCAAACATCATCTTTTTGTGAGCTTCAATTTTTCTGTTTTTAACTAATGCCCATCCAATTGCAACTAGAACGGCACTTAACACAATAAAAAATGTACTTATTGTAGACAATAATAGTGAACTCATCTTTTCTTCTCCTAACACTCTTCTACTAATAAAAGTTGATTATTTGTTTGCTGCAAAAGCTTGACGCTCTAATAACGCTTTATTCGTGATCTCATCTGCATTCTCTTGTTCAGACTTATACCATTGGAAGAAAACCATCCCCAAGATTACTCCGTAAATAACTTCTTGGATAATTTTCATAATAACTCCACCTAATCTTTGATCTTCAATTGTAGACATATTTGAAAATAGTTCGGGTCCAGACAATGTCAAACTTGCCATCTTGGAAGAGGGTACACAAAGTTCCATTGCTTTTAACCATGCCTCTCCACTGGTATATGTAGCATACATGGAGTGATTAGAAAAAATAATTAAAGCGCAGGCAGGCGTTATTAATATCGCGCTTGCAATAATATAGCCAATTTTACTTAAGCCATGAACTTGGTGTTCTCCTTGTAGTTTATTCATAATTGGCCACCACAAGAAAAGAGATGATATGAAAAGTAGGAGCGTAAATAAAATGTGATACCATTCGTTTTGCTTGATTACATCAAAAACGAGTGGAATATGATAAATCGAAAACATACCACTAAATACGATTAATGCTAATAATGGCTTTGTGAAAAAACGAAACATAGGTTTAATGAATCTATTTTCAATTAATGCCTTCCATATCCAAATTGGAATGCCTGTTATCAGTAATGGTGGTATTAGCATCAATAGCAATGCCATTTGCGCCATATGGACAGAAAATAAAATGTGTCCTAATAAATCAGCAGGCGACCCTTTAACGATATACAGCAATACTACAGCAATGATAAAGGCGCTTGCTTCCTTTTTAGTTAACGATACATTTCCTTCAAACAAATGTCGCTTTTTGATCGTAATGAAAAAATAAAGAGCTATGACAAATAGAGTGGAAACTATAAAAAACGGACTCCATAATGCTTGAAAACCAAATATGCTTAAAGGCATCGAATATCGCTCCTTTTATCTTCAGTACTTCTATTATAAATCTCTATCACCATAACATCAATGAACGAACTATGAACAATACAAAGTCTATAAAAAAAGAGCTAGGAAAATTAACTTTTCCTAGCTCTTTTCGAATCTTATTTACCACCAAATAATTGTTACGAATGTTAATACTGTAAGGAATGCTACAAATGCGCCACTGAATAAAAAGAATTTTGCATTTTCATGACCTTTATGGCTCATATGCATGAAGTAATACAATTGCATAATAACTTGTATTACTGCTAATAACAAAATGATTGGTACGACTAAATTTGGAGAAAAATCAGCATACACTGCTGTAAATGCGATTAGTGTTAAAAAAATCATAATCGCAAATGTTGTCACTTGACCACGCATTTCATCTGCAGAACGGCGACGGGTATATTCGAACTCAGTTTTCGTTCTCATTTGATTTTGTACATCGTGTGCCATATTAACCCGCAACTCCCATCAAATAGACTACCGTGAAGATGAATACCCACACGACGTCAATAAAGTGCCAGTATAGTGAAGCAATATAGTATTTTGGTGCATTGTAAAGATTTAAACCGCGTTTTGAATTGCGAAGCATTAATAGAATAAACCAACCAAGCCCAATTAATACATGCAATCCGTGAGTTCCAACTAATGTAAAGAAGGAAGAACTAAATGCACTCTGACTATAATTAAATCCTTCATGGACATAATGATTGAACTCATATATTTCAAATCCAAGGAAAGCAGCTCCAAGAAGAACAGTAATCATTAACCAAGCTTGCATCGCTTTAAAATTATAGTTTTTCATATGGTACATTGCATATACGCTTGTTAATGAAGAAGTCAAAAGTAACATCGTCATGATAAATACTAGTGGTAACTGATACAATTCTTGCGTTGTGAATTCCATACCTTCTGGTCCTTTATTTTTAAGAGCCAAGTATGTGGCAAACAAGCTTGCGAATAAAGTAGTTTCACCACCAAGGAAAAGCCAAAAACCTACGAATTTGTTTTTCCCTTCAAGTGTCGAGTTTTCTGCATGTTGCGGCCAAGATTGTGGGGTGTACTTAGTATTTAAGTCCATTAGTGTTTACCCCCTTTTTTATCCATCAAATCTTCTTTGTGAATGTGGTAACCAAGGTCATCTTTCAATGAACGTGTTCCCATTGATAAAAACGTAATTAGCAATCCTAAAATCAATACAGGAACTGCCCATGCTTGTTCTCCGTTATATAATGCTCCAAAAGCGCCTACGAATAAACCAAACGCCATTACGAAAGGAATAAATGAGTTGTGTGGCATATGAATATCGCCAATTGGCTCAGCATATGTCATACCTTCTTTATTGCCTTCTTGTTTTTCGATCCAGAATGTATCTAGACCACGAACAAGTGGTGTTTGTTTAAAGTTGTAGAAAGGAACTGGTTGAGGAATAGCCCATTCAAGTGTTCGACCATCGCCCCAAGGATCACGACCTACAGCTTTATTCTGTGCAATTGTCTTCACGATATTTATTAATAATATCGTTACTGCTACAGCCATGAATATGGCACCAAATGAACTGATTAAGTTGAATAAATCCCATCCTTGATCTTTTCCGTATGTGAACACACGACGAGGCATACCTAGTAAACCTAGGAAATGCTGGATGAAGAATGTTAAGTTAAAACCAATTAAGAATAACCAGAATGTGATTTTCCCTAAAGTTTCATCTAACATCGTGTTAAACATTAACGGCCAGTAGAAATGCAAGCCAGCTAATAAACCTAACACTGTTCCACCCACAATAACGTAATGGAAGTGAGCAACGATGAAGTATGAATCATGTAATTGGTAATCAAGAGGCGCTGACGCTTGCATGACACCTGTTACACCACCGATTACGAACATCGGAATAAATGCAACAGCATATAACATAGCTGTTGTGAATTTAATACTACCGCCCCACATCGTTAACAACCAGTTAAAGATTTTAACACCTGTTGGAACAGCAATAGCCATTGTTGCTACAGCAAAAATCGCGTTAGCTGTTGCCCCAAGACCAGTTGTAAACATATGGTGAGCCCAAACCATGAAACCTAAGAAACCGATTAATACAGTTGCAAAGACCATTGCTGAGTAACCAAATAAACGTTTACGTGAGAAAGTCGCAAAAATCTCAGAGAAAACACCAAACATAGGTAAGATCAAAATGTATACTTCAGGATGTCCGAAGATCCAGAATAAATGCTCCCAGATGACTGTATTACCACCCATTGTATGATCAAAGAAGTTCGCATCAAACATACGGTCAAAAATCATTAAGAACAATCCTACTGTTAAAGGAGGGAAAGCAAATAAAATTAATGCAGATGCGACAAATGTAGACCATGTAAATAATGGCATACGCATGTAGGTCATACCTGGAGCACGCATGTTGATAATTGTTACTAAGAAGTTAATTCCGGCAATTAACGTACCACCACCAGAAATTTGAAGTCCTAGTGCATAAAAGTCAATACCATGTCCTGGAGATGCTAATGATAGTGACGCATAAGATGTCCAACCCGCGTCAGGAGCTCCACCCAAAAACCAAGATAAGTTCAAGAAGATTCCTCCGAAGAAGAACATCCAGAAACCTAAAGAGTTTAAGAACGGGAATGCTACGTCACGTGCACCAATTTGAAGTGGGACAACGGCGTTCATAAATGCGAAAATAAGTGGCATGGCGGCCAGGAAAATCATGGTCGTACCATGCATGGTGATAATTTCATTATATAAACCTGCACTCACAAAATCATTGTCAGGTTTTGCAAGTTGGATACGAATAAGCATAGCCTCAATACCACCAACGATAAAGAAAAATCCGCCGGTTACGAGGTAAAGGATGGCAATTTTCTTATGGTCGACTGTTGTTAAATAGTCCCAAAGAGTGGCTCCAAAGCCTTTTTTCTGTGCGATTGAACTCACAACTTTAACCTCCTTCTTGTCATTCTCTAGAAGATTATTCTTCTACAGATAGTCCCATTAAGTATTCTGTCAGAGCTGTGAGCTCTTGATCTGTAAATTTCTTACCATTATTTATATCTTCTGGTTGTGGCATTATGTTACCTGGTTTATGCGCTTCAGGATCATTAATCCATGCCTTAACGTTTTCATCTGTTTTATCCATGAATCCAGCCACACGGTTACGATCCCCAAATGTTGTTAAGTTTGGACCTTGACCTTTAGCACCTGTAGTACCTGCGCCAGATACAGCATGACACCCGATACAGCTGGTATTAAAGATTTCTTGGCCTTGTTGAGCCACGTCACCTTCAGGTGTTTTTTCTTTAGAAGCTTGCATGTTTGCAACCCATTTATCAAAGTCATCACGGTCTAATGATTTTACTTTAAAGTCCATTAGTGCGTGTGAAGGACCACAAAGTTCAGCACACTTACCATAAAACACGCCATCTTCAAGACCTGCAGATGGTTTGTCAAATTCTAAATAGAATTTGTTAATGTTTTCAACGTTTGTATCCAATTTACCACCAGCTGCAGGGATCCAGAATGAGTGCTTTACATCAGCAGCTTTCAAGTTAAAGTAAACTTTCTCTTTCGTTGGTACAACTAACTCTTGACCAGTTATGATTCCTAATTCAGGATACTCAAATTCCCACCAGTACAGGTTAGCTTTAACGTTTACTGTTACCGCTGTTGCATTACCTTTTGCATCCTTTTTATCCATGCCACTGACATCAGCTAAGTTGTATGTAGCAATAACAGTTGGAACAGCCA
>NZ_JBFUKT010000109.1:0-10700 GCF_056400705.1 Paenisporosarcina sp. P5_A11 | reverse complement strand
CAACTACAAACCGAAACCTTGGTTCCATTTACTGAGGATGACAGGTTTCCAGTTCGCTTCGGACGCTTTACCTGCTRCACAATAATMTAGAGAATAAAGAGAGTTGGGCTTGTGACTGCRTCAMTCGCCCAACTCTCTTTTTAAAGATTATCCTGCGGCGGGTGTGCACCCTTCGCTCCCTTGCAACCTAAAAGGACACAGTAATTTTGGTTTGGTTTACTACAGAATAGAAGGTTTCTTTAAGTAGATGTTCGTCCGAAGATGCTATTTCGGCCTCTATCTGCTTTTTTTATTTTGGCTAAGTTTAAGAATGCTGTCATTATTAAAACAAACAAAAGAGTACATTTGCGCCTAGCATGCCGCAAGAGCGGCTAGCGCAAATGTAAGATAAACATCAGTTTAGTTTAACAGAGCGTTACAATAAAAAAACGAGGCATCATCTGCCTCGCTCAAACATTCTATTTCTTGCCTAATTGTATCGCCTTTTTGATATCTTTCAACGATTGAGATGCACCATACATTAACACGCCACCACGGTAAACCCTGGAGCCGAACCAACCTAAGATAAATATCGTTATTAACAGGATGACAATTCCGAGTACTGGTTCCCAAAATGGCAACTCCAGCATACCTACACGCAAGAACATCACTAGAGGGGTAAAGAATGGAAAATACGAAGCCACTGTCACATAGCTAGCCTCTGGATTACCGAGTCCTGAAAACGCAATAAACGATGCGATAATAATGATGAAAGTCATCGGTAATAAAAGTTGTTGTACATCTTCGGTTCTACTTACGAGAGATCCAAGTAACGCTGCAAGAGTAGCATATAGGAAGTATCCAAGTAAAAAGAACACAACTGCAAATATCATCGTGGTTATACTGACGTTTGAGAAACCGAAGAAAGAAAACACTCCGGATGTTAAGTCAGAGGAACTCGTTTTTAATGCGACAAATCCGATCAATCCAAATAATGCGATTTGCAATAAACCAAGAGTTCCAACTCCCGAAATTTTAGCAAACATATGTTTAACCGGAGACACACTTGAAATGATGATTTCCATTACTCGCGACGATTTCTCTGTCGCCACTTCCATCGCAATCATATTTGAATAGTAGAATACAGCGAAATAAATAACGAAGATTAAGACATAAACCAAACCACGTGCTTGGCTTAACTCCTCTTCCGATTTTGAAGAAGCACTCACTGCTTCTTGTTCGAAATGAATCGGTGCAAATAACTGTGCAACTTCTTCTCCAGTAAGTTTCAGAGAATTCGCTTTAAGGTTCGTTTGCACGGTTTGCAGAGCTTCCCGAAGAGTTATGGGTTGTTCAATAGCATTGGCATTCTTTGACGTGTAAGTTGCTTGAATTGTATCAGCATCATTTAATAGCAAGACGAGAAAACTCGTAATTTCTTCGTCAGTGACCTGCTTCTCCAACTCCTGTATTGATTCAGTTGTTGCTTTCAAAGTTAAGCCACTGTCTTTCGCGTCCAACTCCTGTTGCAGTTGCCCCATTAGACTACCACTTTCATCAAGTACGTAAATAGTATCCTTTTCTTCCCCGTCACCAAAAACCCCTACCTCTTGGACTTTTGAAATAATACTAGAAAGGTTAGCCATTAAGAAAATACCGGCTACTACAATCATAGTTGTAATGACGAAGGATTTAGTTTTCGCTTTAGTCCAGAAAGATTGTTTAAATATCGTCCAAAAATCACGCATGTTCTTTCCCTACCTTTTCAATGAAAATATCTTGAAGGGATGGTTCTTCGATTGCAAAATAACGAATATCACCTTTTGTTAAAGCTGTACGCAATAGTTCATGTGCCGTCCGTTCTTCTGAAATTTGGAAAAGACCTCCTTCAATTGAAGGTTTAAATGAATTGACACCATCCAATTCCCCTAAAGAGGAAAGGTCGAAATCTGCTTTTATTCTGACATTTTGACGTCCAAACCCGCGTTTCACATCACGTAACGAACCACTGACTATGGCTTCTCCATGATGCATGATACACAGTTGTTCGCACAATTCTTCCACATGATCCATTCGATGACTGGAGAATACTATTGTAGCTCCTTCTAATTGGATGTCCAATATGGCTTTTTTTAACATTTCTACGTTGACCGGATCCAGCCCGCTAAATGGCTCGTCTAAAATGATTAAGGATGGCTTATGTACGAGTGATGCTATTAGTTGAATTTTTTGTTGATTTCCTTTAGACAGTTCCTCCACTTTTTTGTTTGCATAATGTGGTACTTCAAAACGTTCCAACCAATCGTTTGAAGCAATTTTCGCATCACTTTTTTTCATGCCACGAAGCTGTCCTAAATAAACGAGTTGATCTTCTACTTTCATTTTCGGGTACAATCCCCGTTCCTCAGGTAAATAGCCGATATGTGAACTATTTGCATACGTAATGGGTTTCCCTTTCCAAGTGATAGACCCTTCTGTTGTATCAAGTAACCCTAAAATCATGCGGAATGTAGTAGTCTTCCCTGCACCATTCGCTCCTAAAAATCCGTACATACTTCCCTGCTGAACAGTCATGGTTAAATCACGTACAGCTACGAAATCACCAAACTTTTTTGTCACATGTTCGATTTGTAATGTCATGCTTCCACTCCTAATAAATTTTATCTCGACAACTATTCTACTAATCAAATACATAAACTTATTCTAGAATATATAACGAATTAATTGAAATTTCTTTATGCATTAACTAATTAGCGTTTAGGCTTACAATGTTAAGCTGACTTTCAACCTATTTTTTTGTTTTGAAAACTTGTATAATGAACATACATTCAATTCAGAAAGGTTGGACATTTATGAAACCTTATAAATTCACAGCATTTGAACCAACAGGAAAATTAATTCTTGAAGAAACATGGAATTTTGAATCTGACGTTGAAGCAAAATCAAAAGGCCAAGATATGATAGATGAAAAAGATTTCACTAACAAGACGCATCGATTAGTAAACACTGCCGGTAGACTTATTCTTTTTCATAGTTAAGTTAGATTTGAAGTTTTATTTAACAATAATAATCAAAAAAAGTCTGCTATGACGATAATTCGCTGTAGCAGACTTTTCAATTATTCCCCTTTAAAACTCGGTTTACGTTTTTCTACAAATGCTTGGATTCCTTCTAAGTGGTCTTTCGATCGGCGCATTGAAGATTGTGATGAACTTTCTAGTGCTAAAACACGCTCTAATTCATGAACATGTTGTGTATGTAATATTTGTTTAGTAGCAATCATCGCCTTAACAGGAGAAGATAAGAACTTCGCTGCTGCTAATTCCGCTTGCTCATAAGCTCTCCCTTCGGCAGTGACTTCGTCAATTAACCCTAACGCCAAAGCATCGTGACCATTTAACACTTTCCCTGACCAAATCAATTGTTTCGCTTTTGGAATTCCTACACGTTCTTTTAAGAAGAAATGTCCTGCACCATCAGGGACTAACCCTATCCCGATAAAGTTCATGGCAAGTTTACTATTTTCTTCTGCGATAACGACATCACATCCAAGGACTAAACTAAAACCTAAACCTGCAGCAGCCCCATGAACAGATGCGATTGTAATCATTGGAAGCGTATAAAGCGCTTTGGCTAAACGAGAAACTTCCCCCATTACCGTGTCAATATCTAACGGATTTGTTGGATCCATCATAGCTTTTATATCACCGCCAGCTGAAAACGCACGACCTTCTCCTTTTATCAATAAAACCTGTAACTCTTTTTCATCATGTAACCCTTCTAATGCATCGGCGATTTCCTTCATCATTGTGCCATTCATCGCATTCATACTTTGTGGTCTATTCAATGTTAAAATTGCTAATCGACCGTTCTTTTCTAATGTTAATGTTTCATATGTCACAATAGACACCTCTTTCCGAGTGAATAGTCATTCATAAGATTAATATTCGAGATTTTTTATGGAAACCCTTTAAATTCGTATAATAATCTATTAAAGAACCTTTTCATGCTAATCTTATTATATTGCTAGAAATTCCAATATCAGCTATATTTAGTTTGAATATTCAGGACTGATGCATCCAATACTAAGATTGGTGTCTTATTGTAAAACGGTAAACCAGGAGGAACTATGAAGAACGTAGTCTATTTGTTTGGTCCAACTATAATGATTTTTATAGGACTAAGTTATTTTGAGTCCATCGCTATAACATTCGTCTTGTTTTATGGCTGGTTATTTTTTATTCCATTTATAACTTATTTAAGACATTCAAAATTAAAAGAAGCATTTGTTCAGTCCATTAAAAATGGGTTTGCGGTAAAACCTATATTGATTGGCATGATCAGTGGCGTTATTTGTTTACTTTCCATATATGGTTCAGTCGCATTGCTACAAAATCATTTATTTGATATTGATCGACTATCCAAAATACTTATTCAGTGGGGATTCAGTGGGACAAGCGTGTGGGGATTTATTCTAGTATTAATTTTGATTAATCCAATGTTAGAGGAATGGTACTGGCGTGAATTTATGTTCAAGCGTTATCTGGACAAAATAGGCGTACCGAAAAGCGTTATACTTACATCTTTTTTTTATGCTCTCTACCATATGTTATCCTTGATTCCACTATTTGAGATGCCCTTTAGCTTAATTGCAACAATTCCCGTTTTCTTTGCAGGCTTACTATGGGGATATTTCAGAGTGAAATTTTCATCTATTATCGCACCAGTAATAAGTCATGCGCTCGCTGACATCGGTATTATATTAGTTTACTTGAACTATCTTATGTAATTAAGGTGTTTATTGAAAAATTTTCCTTTTTAGTAACTAACTTAAAAAAAGGGTGTTTCTATGAACTTTTAATTCAAGTATTTTTTGTAATGACTATCAATCAAAACAGCGATTTACTTCAAAATAATGTTTCTTTTGATGTTTCAAATCCCTATCCGTATTCATTTATTTGTGCCTTCATCGCTTTCATATCTGCTTTTAAGATTTATGTATAGGGTTAAGAAAACGGCTTAATTTGTTTAGAAATTAGTCAAAAGTAAAGAAAGATTTCTTATTTACACATAAAAAAGACCAACTCCCGAAGGAATTGGTCTTAACATTTAAAGTTTAAAAGCCGCCTTTGCCGTAAATTAAAATAAGAAAGTTTTAGACCACCACTTCTCAAAGTGGGTGTTCGCAGAAACGATCCTGTTTGTCCTCATTGATAATAAAATGAATGAGGCATGCCATTCCAGTTYCTTTAAAAACTCCCTGTTACAGATTAAAGGTTAAAACTTAATATTATTACGTACAATGCAGCTTGTACGATTATTTTACAATACTTGATTTAAACTTTCAATGGTAATTTTGACCTCTTATATATTTTTTTTCTTAAGTGACTTATTGAGATTGTCTACTCATTTTAATCATAGGTTATTTTTATAAAGAAATTTTTTTAGTTAGGAGAGAGTAAACATAATTGAAAACATTTTTGCTTTTTTAGGCGTTTTGTCCTTTTTTCTTTTATTTTTATTTGGTTTGCTGTTTCACTTAAGAGACCGTGATTATGATGTAAAGCAAATCAGAATTAAATCAAAGAAATTAGTTCTTGGTTACAAACTTTCAATTTGGGGATTTGTTGGATTTCTATTTTTTTATTCTATCCACCTGTTAATTAGCTTTGGGTTACTAAATAACGACGTGATATTAAAAGGCGAGTCTGCTCAATTTTTTATTTATATTTCGTTAGTTTGTATTATTCTCGGAAAGTATTTGGTGTATAAATCAAAAAGTTCATTACCAAAAACATTATTTTAATTAAGCCCTCTTCTATTCTATAGAAGAAACACTCCTTTAATAAAAGGAATTCTTAAAGAGAAAGCTATGTTAAAGAATACTGTTGATATTGAAGAGATGGTATTTCTTACGTGATTACCGTCAGATTGAAACACTTTTATACTGACAAACACCCGTTTATTTTTCAGAGTAAAACAAAACATTTGCTAATCGGAAAGTTTGGTGCTATGATAAAGAAGAATTATTTTTGTCGGTGTAAAAGATTAGTATACGTTTCAAACTTATCGTCTTAATGATCACTTTGGGCAGGGATAGTATTACATTGTGTGAATTTCACACTAGGAGGCAACAAAAATGGAACAAGGTACAGTAAAATGGTTTAATGCAGAAAAAGGTTTTGGTTTTATCGAGCGTGAAAATGGGGACGATGTATTCGTACATTTCTCAGCAATCCAAAGTGAAGGTTTCAAATCTTTAGACGAAGGTCAAAAAGTAACTTTCGACGTTGAGCAAGGCGCTCGTGGAGCTCAAGCTTCAAACGTAAACAAAGCTTAATTTTAACTTTCAAACAGACTCTACTTAGTAGAGTCTGTTTTTTATTTGTCTAAAATTAAAATCCTCCACTCAACTTCTGAGCAGAGATGTCTTTATTCTATTGAATTTTCGAGTATTACGTTTTGTATGAACTCATTTTAATCTACTTTACGATTAAGCAAACAAAATCAGTAGGGTGTAAAACACTATACCTAATAGAAACGCTCGCAAACTACTTAGACGATTTTCAGGTAGCTCTTCTTTCAGAATGTTTAATATAATAGCTCCTGCTATAAAGGCCGCTTATAGAGATACCATAACTTCTTGAATCCCTAAAAAAGTCCCTGCAATCCATCCCAACAGAACTGCTAATGCCAGTAACCATCTTCCATTCATATACATCTTTATGTGAAGTTCTTAAACTCCAATCAATAGTAATGAAGTGTGCAGCCATGGCTATAAAGTAAAAAGTTAGACCTAAATACCCACCATATTCCCCTCTTACGAGTAAATACCCAATAATCGTATTGTAAATAAAGAACATACCTATGTGTATTTGAAAAATCCTCATTGAAGCTTCTGCATTTTCTTCAGTTTCATTTTCCTAACGATTAATTCTAAACAATAGAAACCCACCAAACCAAACATCGCCATCATATAAATATGATCTTCAAGTAAAATCAAAATTTTATTATCTAACGTATTTTCCAGAATCCCTTGATATGTATTTAACTCTGGTAGTAAATGCACGAAGACATATGCAACTGCCACCCCAGAAGAAAGGGAGAGAAATTGATGCCTTTTATCAGAGTGTAAAAAATGCAGTTTTCTTGAAAAGATATGAACAAACATAAGACCAATGGTAAATATAAACGTAACAAGTATCATCATTAATCCAACCCTTCGAAACTATCTATATCACTTTGGATACCCTGTTTCATTCAGAATATCCATCTTCATTGATTTTTTTAATCTAATTTTCTCAAAAAGAAAAACCAGCACTAGGCTGGTTTAAATTCCATCATATATTGATTGAACAGGTTTCATTAAAACACGGTTTACTTCTTCAATTAGTCCACTAAGCGCCATTTCTGCTTGAAGCATTTTTTCAATCTTCGGATTTGCTTGTGCGAGCTGCGCTGTTTTTTGTGCGTATTCGATTTCTTCACCTGAAATTTCTACACCTTGCATTTGTTTTTGTTGTAAGGTCATTTGCAAGTCACGAAAGCTCTTGAACAACGCAAGTGCTTGCTCATCATTTTTCACTTCTGTTACAGCTTGTTTAACGGCTGCATACTCTGAAGTATTTCTAAATGTGTTCTCTAAACGATTAATATCGTCATAAATGTTAACTGTCATGTGATCACTCCTACATCAAATTAATTACGTACATGACTCCACCTTGAATTATACCAATTAGTCCTCCAAGTAAAGCACCTAGTACTGTAATCATTTTAAATTCTTTTCTAGAAATACCTAAAATTAAATCTTCTAGACGTTCCACTGGGAAAGTATCGACTTGCTCTTGCACCATCTCTTCAAGCTTTAACCGTTTGATCGTTTCTTCAAGCTTTATTTCACCTTGGGTAAATGCAAATTCCGTTAATTTCGGAGTTAAATTTCGTGACGCCCAATTTGCACCTTCTGGCCAATATGATTGTAACGTAACATTTAGTCGTTTTTCAATAGCTAACTCTTTTTTCAAATACAATTTCACTTGAGTTAATAATGGTTGGTAGTCAAATCCACCCATTAATTCATTTAATGGTCGATCTTTTAATTTCTCCCATTCCCCTCGAACTACATTTGCAAGAAGTTCAGACGTACCTGGAGCATGCAAGAATTTTTGTATCTCTGGCTGCACACGATCAACAATAGATGACGAATCACCCATGAACATTTGAATCATGTTTCCAAATGTTCCTTTAGAAGCAAGAAAATTATCTATTAATCGTTTTACCGTTTTCCGACCTTCTTCTGAGGCAAAGTAAGCTTCCCCTTTGCCAATCATATAGGTAACAATTTCTGGAATACGTTCATCAGCTTGTTGTTGCCATTGCTCAGGGGCAAGCTCACGTACTGTTTTAGAAGCGAATCTTGACTCGAGAGACGTCATCTGCTCATCGAGTATTGAATCTATTTTCCCTTCCAAACGGCTGGGCACATGTTCAATACCAGCTTTGGACAACCATTGGTTTAGGGTCATCTCAGATTCAAACAAGTGTTTTGTAAGTTGGCCTTGAATCCACAACTCAACTTTGGTCTGCATATCAATTGAGAAGAAACGTTTTTTAAAGGTTTCTGGAGTTAATAAATGTTCAACAACCGTTCGACCAAGTTGTATTGCTAACTCGTCCCGCCGCTTTGGAATTAGTCCAGGTGTAAATGGTACTCGCCATTTTCCAATATATTTCGCTTCATGCGGATGAAACAACATTTTAATCGCAAGATGGTTCGTATATCCTCCGATTAAAGCACCAATAAATGCCATGAAAAGTAATGTCCATATAAAGTTCAACTTCTTCACCTTTTTCTGTCAATCTGTTTTCCAGTATAACAGAAAAGGAAAATTTATTAATAATGTAAAACCTTCATCTATAATGCATTGTACATTGTTGAAAATCTAATTGCGTGTTCCATTTCGTCATGCATCGCAATAAATAATGGATTGTATGCTTCGGGTATCGGCACAGTTAGAAGCATTTCTTTGTAAAAATCAGTTCCTTCGAGTTCATTCTCAAGTGCTTCTTTCGCCGCCTGCTTAAGATTTGTTGGTGGTCCAGGTTTAGGGGGATTTTGTACAAATTCACCTGTCAGCATATAATGGAGTTGTTGAAACATTTCATAATGACTTTTTTCATCTTCAATAGCATGTTCGATAAATCTTTGCCAATAAGGATCATCAGTTAACTTCAGCAAGGATTTATAGTAATAATAATCTCGATACTCGTCTTCAATGGCTTGTTTCAGCTGTTCATTAAACAATAGGCCACTCCTTTTTCGCCTTTTTCCTAGCGTATGCGGGTGCGTCTACACCTATGAAAGGAGCAGAATTAATGCTACAACATTTTAGTTTTAAACCAATGTATGAAAACAAACAATTGCCCGGTTGGATCTTTTCTTTTTTTTACAAGCAAACCCGATATAGTGGTGAATATTTACCGGATGGCTCAATCACATGGACAAGTACTTCCCCCCCTGCTGATGAAGAATCTGTAAAGAAAATGATTCACGAATTAATGCTATTTCACGTATACGAATAATTCGTTGTTTTTTTTCAGCTCGCTGTAAGTAAACAAAATAAAAAGCTGGAGACGTAAGATTCTACGTTCCAGCTTTTTATTTTCACCTATTTTTTCTTGWATGGAAGCCAGTAGCAGTACCCTTACCCAACTTGGGGATTAAGAGCCACTCCAGATTGTAAACGATACATTTGTTCATACCGTCCACCTTGTGTTACTAATTCATCATGCGTACCTTGCTCCACAATTTCACCACGATCTAAAACTAGAATACGATCTGCATTTTTAATAGTAGAAAGTCGATGTGCAATTATGAATGTGGTACGTCCTTTTTTCAAGACATCCATCGCGTGTTGAATGATTTCTTCAGTCTCAGTGTCTATATTTGATGTCGCCTCATCTAAAATCAAGATGGCAGGGTCAAACGCTAAAGCACGAGCAAACGAAATTAATTGACGTTGTCCAGAAGAAAGCGTGCTTCCTTTTTCAATTACTGGTTCATCAATGCCATTAGGTAAATGTTTAAGAACACGATCTCCGCCAACTGCATCTAAGGAAGCTTGCACTTTTTCACGAGAGATTCTGGCGTCACCTAAACTAACATTAGATTCAATCGTTCCAGTGAACAAATACGGATCCTGTAACACAATCCCCATATGGTCACGAACGGTTTGACGAGACAAGTCTTGAATATTCAAGCCATCAATTGTGATTGCACCTTTTGATACATCATAGAAGCGGAACAATAAGTTCATAATTGAACTCTTGCCAGAGCCCGTGTGCCCAACTAAAGCAACGGTTTCCCCTTTCTTGGCCTCAAAAGAAATATCTTTTAATACATATTCTTCTTTATTATAAGAAAACCATACTTTTTCAAATCGAACATTCCCTTGATAACGAGGGATTTTTTCATCACTAACATCTTCACCTTGTCGATCGAGTAATCGGAAAACGCGTTCTGCCGCCACTAGAGCTTGCTCTAATTTTGCTAATTGGTTTACGACACCTGTCACGGGATTAAACAAACGTATGATGTAATCCACAAACGCATACAACACACCAACAGAAATTGCGGAAGTAGCCGTTAATGAAGCACCTCCAAAGTACCAAATAAACAACACGAAGGTAATGGAGCGAAGAACTCCGACTAAATTGTGAGA
>NZ_JBFUKT010000108.1:0-11024 GCF_056400705.1 Paenisporosarcina sp. P5_A11 | reverse complement strand
GTAATGCACTAGACGTAAATCCAAATGAAGTCTTTATACGAGCATTTGCGGAAGATTTCAAATCCCAACAACTGGACCGTATCTTTGATAAATTTGCTTCCTACCAAGTTGAGAACAAACCAACTGAAAAAGACAAACTGTAAAACACAACATTTTAACATTGGTTGTGTTTTTTTTATTGGAAAAAATCAAAACCAGGATGGATGGATACTAAACATAAAAAGAGGAGACGACAAAACAGATACGTATACAGATATGTAATGGCAGACTGGACAATTATGTCGAATTAAGGGTAAATAGATCATCGACCCTTGGTCTAACAGCCTTTTGGATGGTTTGTAAGATGCTTTCAAACGAATCAATTGCTGGAGCATTCTCGTATTCTTGCATCATAAGTCGAATGGTTGCGATATACGTAGCCCGCTGGGCTTGATTGAATGCTAGCGCACACTGAAGAAGCACAGCTACAGACGTTAATCCCGTTTGTGCTTTGCAACCTTTTCCCTCTGTCTTCATCATGATTTTAGACGATTTCCTTACGACTTCGTTAAACGTGCTGCGAGGAATGTTGATCTCTTCACAGATTTGTTTTTGTGTAGCCCACGTAATTGGACTGGAGATGTTGGTTTGTTGGCCAATGTATGCCAGAATATCTGTTTCCCACTCCTCATAATGACTCCGTTTTCGATCTTTTCTCGCTTTTTTAAATTTGTGCCATCCATTCGGGTTGGAATGAATCGTAATAGGTTTCCCACTCCCCCACTCTTCAAGGAGTTGTTGAATGTATGTTGAGTGAGCCCCTTTAAAACGACCTTTATACGCACTTTTTATGATTTTTCTTACTTCTGAATGCTTCAGTGACGAATGTAAGGATGAATTTAATTCATCTAGCAAGTTATACGTCTCGTTTTCTTCTTTTCCAGCACTGTAGCAAGCGAGCGCTAAAGTAAATAATAGATTGTCTCGACCTATTTGCCCTTGATTCCCTCTTACATGTTTCGCAGCTAATAATTCCTGAAACCACTCTTGTTGTGTGACGTCATGAATGGCTTTATGATCTTGTACAACAAATAAACCACGTCCATGGCCATCATCTTGTCTTCTGGACCATTCAATTAAACTCCCAAAATCAAACGTCATTTCTTTTGAAAACCATCTTACGTTATCTTCTTTTGGTATACGGAAAAAGCCAAAGTCGTTACACGAGAGATCGACTCCCTGTAAAATCTTCGCTAGGCTGCGTTTAATATTCTCTGAAATACGTTTGGCCACTTTGAGACCACGAAAATCATTTTTACTCGAAATGAACAGAGGCTTGTCCAATACAAAGTAAGCCTGGAATCCTTTCGGAGTTTCCAAGATGAGGGTTGGCGCACCGATGCATTGATCTAATGCTGCCGTTAGGATCTCAGTGTAAGGTTGTTTTTTTGAATCGATATCGACAACAAACGTATTAATCTGTTGTAAATTTGTTTCTACATGTCCTTTAATATAATTACGTCGATGATTGGTGTAAGTGCCATAGTTAAAAACATTAGGTGTCCAGTGGGATAGTCGGTTACAATCTTCAACCACTGACTCTTTAGAAGTTAGAATATACCCTTTTACTCCACTAGAAGTATGTAAATCTTCTTTTGTACGAGAAACAAAAATACTTCCTTTTTTGTTGTGAGAAGATTCTCTTTTAACAATAGTTTGTTTTGGTAGAGATGCTCGTGAGCCGATTTTTTTGAATTCCATTAATCCATCATGAAGAACTAAGTCGAACATTGATTGTAAATCGTCCATTTCGCACCTCCTACTCTGCAACTAGTTTAAGAAATTACCTAAATCTCTCAATTAGTTACAAAGTATAGAAGAACAAAAACCCTTATACAATAAGGGTTTAAGGGCATTTCTAATATGGTAGACCAGTCTACAAATCTACATGTAGACGCATCTACTCAGTTACAAATCTACATGTAACCAAATCTACATGTAGACCAATCTACAAATCTACATGTAGACCAATCTACAAAAATTAATCTATTTTCATTTTCGTCTCTATGTCAAATATTTTATATTTGAATAAATGAAATATTGTAATCGTTGTTAAATCAATGTTTCAAGGACTTTCAACACATTAAATTACTTGTTTATAAAAACACTATTTAATAATAAAAGTCTACATGTATATGAGTCTACAAATCTACATGTAGACCAATCTACAAATCTACATGTATATGAATCTACAAATCTACAAATCTACATGTATATGAATCTACAAATCTACATGTATACGAATCTACAGTATTTAAAAAAGATGAATTAGCATGCGCTATTTCATCTTCAAGGTTTATTTCGTTTTACTTTTATACAGTTCAAAGATAATTTCATATTGTTTTCTCTCATCTTTAGTTAATATATTTGAATGGTAATCATTAATAAGCAGATCAATGACATCGTCCACGGTCGGAGCAATACCAATAGTCACTAATGCATTTAGTTTATTTTTAGTACTCATATTTACTCGAACGGTTGTTGATTTTTCAGCAATTACATTGCTATTGGTAGCTTTCTTAGGAACGGGAGTGGTATCAGGTTCTTTGTTAGTTTCAAGTTCCTTGATATTAAACGTATTTTTTGGAACAGCCGTTTGGCTTCTTTGAATAAGACCAGGAGACTTTTTTCTAAGTAAATCAGACATCTACAACCTCTCCAATCGTTTCTGTTGAGTTCGATGGGTTAGTTGCTGCATCTAATCGATGGACAAATTCAGTAGCAACTTGTATATAGCTTTCAATAACGTTTTTATCATGCATATCATTTTCAGTGATTCCTGTCATATCGAAACGTTTTAAACGTTCCATCTGTTTAACTACCTTTTGGAAAATATTATGTTCCCCAAAAATCTCTTTCGCTGTGTCTAATGTTTGAATATCTACAGCTGCACCATTTTTCCATAATACCGGGAGAATGCCTAAGATATCTAGATCGGCATCATAATCATCGATAAGCGTTTGAAGATAGGTTGTAAAACCTTCAGCGCCTTGTAAACTTCTTTCTTGCGTTTGTAATACCACAACTACAAAGTTTGATGCATATAATGCTGAATCCGTAATAATAGAGATTGTAGGCGGAACATCAATAAAGATAAAATCATAGTCCCCTTTTAACGGTTCTAATAACTTAGAGAAAAATTGTACTCGATCAATTTCCTTAGGAAATTTCTTTTCTAAAAGTTTCGGGTATTGAGCAAAATCACTAAAACTCGGAAGAAGATATAAGTTCTCTTTTATAGGAGTTACAATGCTACTCAAATCCTCATCCTGAATGGCAGACATTAATGTTTTTTCATATGAGACAATATCATCTTCAATAAGAGCTTTTGTTCTTAGAAATAAACTAGTAGCATTTGCTTGAGGATCTTGGTCACTTACTAACACTTTATAACCCATTTTCGCTAAACAATAAGCAATCATAGTGCTATTCGTAGTCTTTCCAGTACCGCCCTTAAAATTACCAAAAGTTATAACCTGGCATGAATGATTCATTTAAAACCCTCCTCAATTAATATAATTAGCAATGTATGTTTTATGTAAATGTAGACTTGTAGACAAGTGAAGATAACTAATAATTTAAAACTAACACTATTATAATATAAATACAATCATAAACTTCAGTATTCACCTTACATTTAGATGTTTTTTGTTTTTGTATACAAATCTACATGTAACCGGGTCTACATGTAGATTTGTAGATTGGTCTACATGCGAATTAGTTTCTCTAAACGTGTGACAATCAAAGCCCCTCTTTTTTGGCTATTGTTTCTATTGCTAGTTTTAACTATTAGGGGTAGCTCAGCTCTGGATCCGATTATTTTTTATGTCAAAATTCCTTCATGTAGAACCTTTTCAAAAACGTGTTAAATTTCTTGCATCTTCCTCCCCCTGATGTCATTTATATCGACAGAAATCCGATACTAATAAGCTTCTATCATTCAACTTAAAGCAAGAAGAATCCCCTGTAAATTGCACCATATCAGGGTTTTCAAACTCTACCTAAGTAGATATTTCTATTTTTCTACTTAGGTTAGAATTAAGCTCTTTCTCACATAAGTAGATATTTCCACTTACTTTATTTCGAATAATCTTTTAACAAAAGTAAAAATTTATTTTATGGAAAACTAAGAAGGATAAACTTTGTTGTTCATGTGGTTAATAATCACATTATCGAAGCAATCGAAATTGAAGTTTTGGAAGACTAGTAAAAAATCTCATTGGTTAAATAGTTTGCCGATTTCTCCCTGTTTATTTGAGAAATCAGCTTTTTTATTGATAATTGAGTCACCCTTTCTCTGAACTGGAATGTAGACGAATCTACATGTATACAAATCTACATGTAGATTCGGTTACATGTAGATTCGTCATTATATATCCTTACACCAGGGATTGAGTAACCCCCGAATCGTTCACGTTTGCCTAATCCAATTATTAATTTATAATTTTTATGGATGAGGGGTCTAATTAATAATGAAAAATGATAATAAATTAACTCAATTAAAAAACTACGCAATAAAATTAAAACAAGATACATTTGTTCTATATCTTTCTTACAAAGACGATAGAACTCCTTGGTACGCAAAAGCTGTCGCAATCTGTGTTGTAGCATACGCCTTTAGTCCAATTGATTTAATTCCTGATTTTATCCCCGTTTTAGGGTATTTGGATGACCTAATTCTTGTTCCTCTAGGAATCGCTCTTGCCTTGAAATTAATACCGCCTCATGTAATCGAGGAAAACCGGGTAAAGGCTGAAGAGATGAAGAAGAATGGAAAACCAAAGAATTGGTTAGTTGGTACTCTCTTTATAATTATTTGGATTTTGCTCGCAGTTTGGAGTGGGAAATTGATTATTGATCTCATTGCATAAGGATTATTAAAACGCATTATATTTCAAATCAGAAAAAAAGAGAGCTGGATTTCCAGCTCTCTTTTTCAACTTATCAATCCTAAAAGATAAAGAAAAACGTCTACATACTTCTTTCTGTAACCAGTATTTCAGAACCTCTGCTACCACTAGAGCAAGAATAGCTATCCAAGCCAAAATAACATCGATACAAACGCTCAACCGGATATGTTGACATAACACTCGAATTGAGAAGTAATCGATCTCCTATTAACAGGTTCTCTTCTTCATGAAGAAAAAGCTACCATTTTAAGCTAGCCTGTTTCCAATCTATCCACTTTTCCTTAAGAAGATCTATGAATACTGCTAATTAAAACCCCAATTCCTTTCCCCTTTTTTAGACATTTCGGTTTAGATTTCCTTCTTCTAACATAGTTCTTAGGTCCCTCTCAAAACCCCATTTGTCAATAATATTGTATGACTATACAATTCAACTAATCCTTCCTATTTATTTACCTCATCTAGAGAAACTACCATTGGATAGAAGCTTCTACAGAAATTGAACCAAACCTTTAAGGAGGTGAAGGCAAGCTCTGATTCTAGTAGTCTACTTTCAGCAATCTTTTTGGGACTGAATAACTTCTTATTTTTACCTCACCATGATTTTTCTCAGCTTAGCATTATCCGCTAATTACCTTATGGAATAGGAGAATGTAAATGAAAAAGCTAACCATGAAGACGCTTCTAGTTGGATCGATTGCCGCTTCTATGCTATCGGGATCCATTTCTCAAGTTAACGCACTTGGAGCATCTAGGAATGGGACGATATTGGATAAATCAACTGTTGCAATGAGTAATAATGGGACCGGTGATCACGTAATTACGCTCATTACTGGTGATGTCGTAAAAGTTTCTACCCTTAAAAACGGGAAATATATCATCAATGTAGAGCCAGCTAATAAGGATGGGGATGGAGTCAGAGTCCTGACCTTTGGTGAGGATACTTTCGTATTCCCGAATTCTACCATGCCTTACCTGGCAGCAGGAAAACTGGATAAGGACTTATTTAATATTACGAAATTGATTGAATATGGGTATGATGACAAGAATCAGGCAGGATTGCCGGTTATCGTCGAATACGAAGAGACAAAGGCTAGATCTTCCTCCAAAAACATTGCTCCAAAAGGAGCGAAGAAGGTTCGGGAGTTGGAAAGTATTAATGGTGCCGCACTTACTACCGACAAAATGAAAGCGGAAACATTCTGGGAAGATGTCACAGTTCAAAGGGACAATAAAGAACCTGAAAAATCATCACTCTTTAAATATGGAGTAGAAAAAATTTGGCTGGATGGCCGTGTAGAAGCAGCCCTTCATCAAAGTGTCCCTCAAATTGGAGCAAACACAGCATGGGAAGCAGGCTTTACAGGTGAAGGCGTCAAGGTTGCCGTGCTTGACTCCGGAATTGACCCTGGCCACCCGGACCTTGTCGATCAATTGGACGAAGCGGTGAGCTTTGTACCTGGCGAAGAAGTGAATGACAGAAATGGTCACGGAACACACGTTGCCTCCACTGTGCTTGGAACAGGTGCAGCTGATGGAAAATCCAAAGGCGTTGCTCCTGATGCACGCTTACTGGTAGGGAAAGTATTGAGTGATCAAGGATTTGGACAAGATTCTTGGATTATTGATGGAATGGAATGGGCATCTGAGAATGCAAAGATTGTCAATATGAGTCTTGGAACCAGCGAGCCAGGTGATGGCAAAGACCCTATGTCTCAAGCTGTAAATAGACTTAGTGAAGAGAATGGAACACTATTTGTTATCGCTGCCGGTAATAATGGAGCAGAAGGCTCTATCGGCTCTCCTGGTGCTGCAGATTCCGCTTTAACTATCGGGGCTGTGGACAAATCGGATCGGCTTGCATACTTCTCTTCAATGGGGCCTCGCTATGGCGATATGGGTCTAAAACCTGACTTATCTGCTCCTGGTGTAGGGATTGTTGCAGCCCGTTCCCAATTTACATCTGGCAGTGGATATTACTCTAGAAAAGATGGTACATCCATGGCTTCACCACATGTCGCAGGTGCAGCAGCTATCCTTGCCGAAAAACATCCAGAATGGGACGGAAAAGCTTTAAAAGAAGCATTAATGAACACAACAACGAAGCTTGAAGGTTACAAGCCTTACCAGGTGGGAACAGGACGGGTTGATATAGCTGCAGCCTTGGAAACAAAGCTGAGAGCAACTAGCTCCGTATCATTCGGCTTCTTTAAATGGCCTCATGATCAAGCAGCCCCTGTTGAAAAAGTCGTTACCTATACAAATGATAGTGCCGAGGACATCACAGTAGAGTTGGACGCGACATTTACAAATGCAAAGGGTAAAGAAGCTCCATCTGGTATGTTAAACCTTTCTGAAAATACCATCACTGTTCCAGCCAATGGCACAGCGGACGTGAACGTAACACTTGATTCCACCCTTGGTGAAACAGGCTCCCGTTATCAAGGATTTTTAACAGCAAAAGCAAACGGAAAAGTCGTTGTACACACTACTATGGCGATGGTCAAGGAAGAGGAACGTTATCCTCTTACACTAAATGCAACTGACCGTGACGGCTCTGCTGGACTTGCATATGTGGCAATATCCAGCGAGAAAATGGAGCCGTGGGTTTATGCTGTCAATGGTTCATCAGAACTTCGCCTGCCGCCAGGCACCTATTCGGCCATGTCCCTAATGGATGTGGACGTGAACACAGACCACGCTGGTGTAGCCCTTGTAGGTGACCCGGAAGTGAAACTGAATGGACCAAAAACAGTGGAGCTCGATGCAAGAAAAGCAAAAGAAATATCTGTAGAGGTACCGAAGAAAACAGAGGCAAATTACCAACGTATGGAATATCACCGAACAATTGGTGATATGCCCCTGACTAGTCTCTATTTGATGCCGGTTTGGATTGATAAGATGTACGCTGTTCCAACAAAAGAAGTCAAAAACGGATATTTTGAGCAGCTTACTCGCTGGCGCCTAACAAAACCACTTCTGACCATTAACTTTAATGGGAATGAACTGGATGATATTCCATTTTCAGGAAGTGAATTATTGGATGGAAAGTATAACTTATCCACTGTCTATGCCGGAAAAGGCAGTTCAGCTGACTTCGACCGCCTAAAAGCAAAAGGTAAAGCTGTTGTGGTCGATCGAAATGATGAAGTAACCCCTTCTCAACAAGCTTCTGCTGCTGCTACTGCCGGGGCAAAGCTACTGATCATCGTCAACAATGAGGATAAAGAATTTAGTAAATATGCTGGTACTCCAGAGTACACAGTCAACCCGATTGCCGTTGCTGGTATCAGCAAAAAAGAAGGCGACAAGCTTGTAAAAGCTGTACGTTCAGGAAATGTAAAACTGCAAGTAGAAGGAACAATCGATTCTCCATATGTATATGATCTTATGGATGTCCATAAAGGTTCTATACCAAAGGATTTAACCTATGCACCGAAGAATAAAGACCTAGCGACAATCGACAGTCGCTACAATTCCCACATTGAAACAGCAGGTGGAGAATTCCGATACGACTTGCGTCCGCATTCATTTGCAGCTGTAGG
Source organism: Paenisporosarcina sp. P5_A11 (assembly GCF_056400705.1). Taxonomy (NCBI): domain Bacteria; kingdom Bacillati; phylum Bacillota; class Bacilli; order Caryophanales; family Caryophanaceae; genus Paenisporosarcina; species Paenisporosarcina sp. P5_A11. Next base: position 2,533 of record NZ_JBFUKT010000108.1, on the reverse strand, counting down.
CTTCCTGTATAAGATAGCATTACCAAGAGCCCGAACTGAGTATGTTTCGGCAATAGAGGACACAGGCTGGTATCACCAGGCACGTATCTTAGATGCGACATGGGAGATACGTCAACCATTGGCCACTTACACAAAAGGCCAAAAATTAACAGAGAACTGGTTCTCTCCAGTTGTCCGTCCAAGCTTGGGTGAAGGTTACTGGGCTCCTGAGCGCCAAGGCAATCATCTAATGATCAATGTTCCTGCTTTGGCCGATGCAGGAAAAGGAAACACAGGCGGTATTAACGATTATAATATAAAACAAAAAAATCAGACATCTAAATTGTACAAGGGTGATACATTAGTGAGGGAAGGTAAAGGCCAAGCGCTCTATGCAACAGATGTCGCACCAAAAGAACGTACGCAATTCCGCTTTGTTACGGACGCAACACGTGACGCAGATCGCTGGAATACGTCGGTCCGCACTCATACTGAATGGACCTTCTGGACGGAAGCATCAGAGGATTGGAGATACGATCTTCCATTCCTAACTCTGGATTATAAGGTGGACACCGATGTAAATGGGGATGCATTGGCAAACCGTCCTACTAACCTTGAGCTGTCTGTCGGTAAAGTGGAAGGTGCAGTAGGATACGGAAACGTGAAGGATGCCACTTTGGAAGTTTCATTCAATGAGGGCAAAGCGTGGAAAAAAGTGAAGCTTACAAAAGATGGCGACGCTTATGCCGCAACCATTGGAAATCCGATAAACGCAAAATCCGTTTCACTCAGAGCAAGCGCTTGGGATGATGAAGGAAACAAAATTACCCAAGAGATCATCAAGGCTTACGGATTAAGATAATTTTAGTGAAAGATGCCTGCTTTATATAGAGAAAGCAGGCGTCTTTTCTTTTGGTTAGTTAGGTGTGGCGGATGTGAAAAATTGATTTGTTAGAAAGGTGCCTATATGTTAGAATAATCGGGCAGTTTGTTAGAATAGGGTATTTTGAGAACTCCATCCTAGCTCAGAAGGAAGCACATACATTCTTTTTACCCCCGAACAATGCAAAAAACATAAAAACAGAGCTTTTTTTCCTCTTTACAAGCCCATTTTCTGACCAAAACTTAAAGCTTCAGCCACAAAACGTAACCTCTCCATCAAACAAACTGATTATTTGTTCTGAACTTCTCCACAATTGCTCCAGCATAACGATTAGCATTGACCATATCATTGTTGGACATGTAGTAGTCAAATAATTTTACCGCATAAAACTCTTTCGCCATTACATAGCCCATTTTGTCAAAGTGGGGAAATGCCTGGTTCTCCAGATAGTGATAATACTGGTCATCCTCACCTAGAATGGAGTGATAATGCATCGTAAAGAGATGATGAAAGGTGGCGGCCGAAAAATTCCTGCATAACACAAGTCCCTCTTCTACAAGCTTTAGAAGCTTTTCCTTTGGCGTCTTCCCTTCTTTCGTCAAAGCGTTTATGTACCCCTCCAGCGAGCCGACATACTTGGGCTTGGAGGAATTGCGTGCATCCATCGACTTTTTGTAATATTCAGCAGCCTGCTTGAAATAGCCGTGCCGCAAATTCAGATAGCCGAGGTTATGATGCAGCATCGCTTTTTGATGATTGAGCCCATAATCCCCTGTCATATCTATCAATCTATGATATTCACTGCTTAGAAAACGGTAATCCTTCGATTGCTCGAGCTGGATGAGCATCAGCATTTCAGCTTTAATGATACGGGAGAAGCTGCGAATTTTGGTGAAGAAGGCCAGTGCCTTATTCGCATTGAAAAAAGCTAGGGCTCGAGAATTAAGCGAACTATAGGCAACAGCCAAGTCGTAATAATATTCCTGATTGGAGTATTGCTCCAGACTGATTTGACCTAGAAAAGAGATGGCACTGACATAGTCATACTTCACGGTCAGATGGAAAATCCCCTTTATGTGCAACAACATATTTTCGTCATAATTAGATAAACCTGTCCAAACATCCATCTCCTCTATTAGAGCCTGCGCTGATGTAAACTCGCCAATAGACAAGTAGTATCTGGTGAGCACAAGGGTGTAGGATCGATAAAAATCCTGAATATATAAAAGGTTAATTCCATCAAGCTGCCTTTTTATACTATCCGCCTTTGTCTGCAGTTCCTTCACAATGGCATCATGCCACTCCTTTAATAAGGATTCCACCCTCCTGTAATTTAACACTTCCCTTTCCATATCAATTCCTAGTCTTTGAGATAATAATAGAATAGTTTCATCCGATACTTCTGTAAGCCCCCGTTCTATTTTACTGATATGAGTACTGGAGGAAATTCCTTCCCCTAGGTCCTTTTGCTTCATTTCTTGTTGTTCGCGATAGAATTTGATTATCTTTCCTTCCAGCATGATTCCCATCCCCTAAGCGTCCCTCCTTAAGCCATGACGGCATAGATAAAACCAAGATGAATATTATTTTGGACATCTTATACACCTCAAAGTAAGTTTAAGTGTATTATTCCCATTCTTATTAGTATTATCAAATTAATTTTTCTTGTTC
>NZ_JBFUKT010000107.1:0-11025 GCF_056400705.1 Paenisporosarcina sp. P5_A11 | reverse complement strand
CTACCGCTATAATGCAGCTGGGGACTGGCACCTTTATTTTATTTCTGCATACGTTCCATTTAACTACTTAGTAAATTCCCACCGCATCAAAACCAGAATGAACTGCGACCTCTTCTTCGCTACTTTCACCATAAATATCGATTGCAGACTGAACGATAGCTTGACGTGCGTCGCTAAAGTTTGAATTAGGGTTTAAATAAACAGTTAAAGCACGATAGTAAATTCGCCCTAATTTTTCCCTTCCGATTTCTTGACCAATCAAGTATGCAGCATGATTGGTAATGGAGGAGTTAACATGGACACCGCCATTATCTACATTAGTTGGCATATCATAATATTCATCCATATGATCCGGATAGACCCCGCTGCCATATGCTGCTCTTTGCGCATTACTAACTACAACACTGTTTGGATCACTTAGGCTGCRCAATCTCGTTACACCTTCAGCTTTTGCAGCTGGTGCCATAATATTCTCACCCATTTCCCAATCTTCATCGTCAACGAGTACACCAAAAACATCAGCGAATGATTCGTTTAGGGCTCCAGATTGATGGCGGTATACTAAATTTGCAGACTTAGAAATGACACCATGAGTCATTTCGTGGGCAGCAACGTCAAGACCGGCTGATAGTGAAATAAAGAACTCACCGTCACCATCTCCATATGTCATATAACTGCCGTTCCAAAATGCGTTGTTATAATTATTGCCATAGTGAACTTTAGAAACGATTGCCATTCCTTCCCCATCCAGGGAATTACGGCCATGTTCATTTAGAAAATACTCATATACCTTCTCGGAATTATAGTGTGCATCGACAGCAGCTCGATCATAGTCGCCTATAAATGCAGCAGAATTCCCAACATATAGAGTATCATTCTTTGAACTCCCATCATTGTTAGCATCATAGGTAAAAATACCTTCAAGATTCTCATGAGAGTAATCTGCTAACGCAAACTTAGTCCCGGATTTCGGTTCCTTCACTTGGGTGATATGTAATTCCCTGTGATCGCCATGAACACCTTTTCCAGCACCTTTTTGTGTTTTATTTTCTTCAGCATGCATTAAGCCATTATACTTATCGATTACTTCTCCCGTATTTGCATCCACAAACACAAACCAGTTTCCAGGTTCATCACCCATGAAGTTAACATTCACTTTAAAAGCTGTATGATTTTCCTTTTCAAAAGGATAGACAACAAGCTCAGTAGTTGGCTCATATGTCAGCTCTTCAGGGGCAGTGACAGAGGATAACGCCACCTGTAGTGCAGCATCACTACTTAAGGAGGCAGTCGTGTCCACTCCATCATCGGCAATAGTCTGATTTATTCTTCCGTTTACGGATACTATTTCATTATTCTCATTAAAATGAACAATAACTTCGGATCCTTCTACGTTAACTCCATTTATTGCCTGTTTAAAACGGACGTGAGTCATACCCAGTTCATCTTTTTGTACACTTTTCACTTTTAGGTTTTTATCCGGATTTGTAATTCCGGTTTTAACTTGGTTTTTCTTCAAATAATTCAATGCATTGGAAGGGGTGCTAGTAGAGAATTTCTGTTCAAATCGCTCCTTCACAAATAAAGGAACGCTTGCTTTCTCATTCCACTCCTTAGAAGCTTGTACCCTATTAACCTCACTCGAAACAACCGACTGCGCAAATACACTACTAACTGGGATAGAACCTACCAACAATGCTGACGACAGAAATACGGGTACAATTAGCTTTTTCTTCAATATTTTATACCTCCTAAAATTGGATAATTTTAATTATAAATTAGTATAAAATAATTCGAATGAATAAATTGAATTATTTTAATTTTATAAATAATTAAAATTACGCTTAACTACGCCTTGGTGTAGGTATAATTTACCAATTAATAAATTTATTTGAAAAATAGACTCGTCGCTGTGGAATAGTTGAAGAATCTGATATGAATGATTTTATTTTTTTAATAAACCTTGATAAGGAAAAGGTTAGCCGAAGGTATTACATTCAAAGGGGATATTGATTTGAGACTTTTAGCAAATTAGCAAATGAAATAATCTTTAGAAGTAACCACAAGGGCGCTTTTTTTGTTTTCCCGTGAGAAGAAAAGAAATGGATGGAATTGCCGAAAGAAATTGGTAGCGTTCTGACTATGGACGGGTTGGAAGAAAGCCTGATTTCAAGATATTAGAATTTCTACGTGGTGTTCATCCGATACTCGTAATATAAGTTGATTGCGACCATTTATGGGCCCATTCCACTCTAAAGAAGGTCTTATGAGCCCCTGTTGTCCTCATTAATGTTTTGGAGTAAGTTGAAGGAAATTCCAGATGTGGAGTCGAATTGATTATTTATCGGGGGAGTTCAGTGAAAAAATATTCAGTTCACTTATCGTTTAAAAACGGATTGGACATGCAATTTGAAACAGATACTAATGTTAAGTTGACAGAACCTCAATACATAAATGGAGGACAATTCATAGTTACGGAAAATGAATATATAATTAATGTTCCATGAAATGAATGTTGTTCAATTGTTGAATTAGTTATCTATCATTGTTTTACTGAGGAAGATAGCAATAACGATATGTTTTTGCATATTCATTTGACGGTGACCAAGCGGGCTGAAGTACCTGTTATTGTAAGAGAATGGTCTTTAGGTATTCCACCTAATTCATTAGACGGTCTGGATGAGCTTCAAAAAAATCTAGCGTTTAAGGCATATGCGTCCGTACAGTTATTAGCATTTGAACAAGGAAGCAGGAGTTAAAAGCAGGAAGAAGGTATCATGCCAGTTCGGAATTTTAGGCAAAGTGTTGAAAATGGCTGGCTTCCTTCGAAGTTTTTCTAAATAAAATTATTAATGAAGAAACATATGAGTGAAGAGCATGGATGAAAGATAAAATCACATAAGTGATGTTCTTAACTAATAGAAATGAGGATATAAGTGATGACGAAAATTCCAGTAGCTGTACAAATGTATACATTGCGAGAGGAAAGCGAGCAAGATTTTTCCGGTACCTTGAAAAAGGTTGCAGAACTTGGCTTCGATGGAGTGGAATTTGCCGGATACGGTGGAATGACTGCGAAAGAAGTAAAAGTGCTATTGGATGAACTTGGCCTTCAGGCAGCGTCCAGTCATGTGCCTTTAGAAGAATTGGAAAACAACCTGGCCGGGGTTATTGAAGACCAGAAAACGTTAGGAAGTAATTATGTAGTTTGCCCTTATTTATTGCCTGACCGCCGTTCAGAAGAACATTATCGTAACCTTATTTCTATATTGGATCAAGCAGGGGAAAAGTGCCGCCTTGAAGGCATTACACTACTTTATCATAACCATGATTTTGAACTAGACCTTCTCTCAGATGGCAGAATGGCGCTTGAATCCATTTTAGAAGATACAAACGAAGACAATTTAAAAGCAGAGTTTGATGTGTATTGGCTGAAAAAGGCAGGAGAAAATCCAGTTGAGTGGATTAATAAATATAAAAATAGAACACCGATTATCCATTTGAAGGACATGACGACTGATGAGGAACAATTTTTCGCGGAGCTTGGAACAGGCGGAGTTGATATTGAAGCAGTATTGAATATAGGAGAAGAAGCGGGAGTTCAGTGGTGGGTCGTTGAGCAGGATTTCACTCGCCGGACTCCATTTGAGAGCATTGGAATGAGCATTAATTTTTTAAATACAAAACTACCGCATCTTGCAAAGAAATAGAATGAGAATGAAAATGAGTACATTAAAAGAAGCGTAATCGGTTGTGAAACAATCTCTATAGTTCGTCATCTTCCAGAATATCAGAATAATATAAAGGTAGAAATTGTTGCAGTATGTGATATTGTCGCCGAACGTCCATAAGCAATGTTAAAGCTCATACTTTGCTTATGGTTTTCGGAAAATGCACATAACGATAACTTTTTGAAACTATTCCATTTGCCTTTAGCAGTAGGTATATGCCCAAATATGCTAAATTGGCGTTTGATTTGGAAGAGAAGAAGACCGGTGTGGCGAAATGTACATTTGAGGACATACCCTTAAAATTGTGGCCAGTGATTCCGTTATGCGAGATGAGGGGAATAGGCGACAAATGTAAACAAACCTTCATGGGATGGGGATTTTTATGGTTGGCGCGAATAGCGATTTATAAACACTTGAAGTACGCTTTTTTGTAATGGGAAATCAACTCTATCATCATGCCTGGGGAATTGATTTATCGGAACTCAAGACCTTTATTAGAGGGGCAGTTAATTATGGAAAGGGACAAATCCTATTTCGAGATTATGTAAAAACGGAAGATATCTTTACGGTTAAAATGTGCGAAGACGTGAAGAGACCGCACGTGACCTAAAGAGAATAATTAGTTCTAAATATAATTTAATTCCTATTGGTTTTGTAATGTTTAAAATTGACTTCATTCAATTCCAGCATTAAACTCATCTCAATAACTTCATATTTCTTATCAAGAGAAGCAGAGGGACTGGACGAATGATGCTTCAGCAACCGCTTTGATCTATGGTATGGTCTACAGCCAGAAAGAACCGTCTTGAGAGATAAGTGTACTTAATGTACATGACACTCTTTTTGTTTTGAAAGATTTTTTTATTTTCGTTTAATTCGTACTTAATCAATATGAATAGTAGGTTACATATATTAAAGGAGACGAACACTGTTGAGTAATTTATATATAAAAACGGAAAAACAAAAAAAGTGGCTCGATAAATTGCAACAATTTGAAGAAAGATTTAAAAGTAGGTCTGCGGAAATTGATGAGCTTTCCGTTTTTCCAATAGAGAATATGAAGGATTTAGTCGGTCTTGGTTATGCAAGTCTTACATTACCAACTGAACTAGGTGGAGAAGGATTCTCTGTTTACGACATGGTCCTTATGCAAGAAACGCTTGCAAGTTATGATGCTAGTACTGCATTATCCATTGGCTGGAGTTTAGGTGTGGTTGGTGAGTTATTCGAAAAAAAGCTTTGGACAAAGGAAAAACTAGACTTTTTCGCGACTGAAGTTCTAAATGGGGCACTAGTAAACCGTTCTGTTAGTGAGGCACAAACAGGTAGTCCCACGCGCGGGGGCCGTCCAGGTACAACCGCTATAAAAAAAGGAAATACGTGGGTAATAAATGGTCGGAAAATTTTCACAACGGCTTCTCCGATACTCTCATATTTTCTAACCTCTGCTTGGATTGAAGAAAAAGAAAAAGTAGGTTTCTTCCTTATCAACAGAGATTTAGATGGGGTATCAATCGAAGAAACGTGGGATGTCGTATCCATGCGCGGAACGAGTAGCAACGATTTAATATTAAATAATGTAGTTGTCCAAAACTCTGATTTAGTCGAACTTCCGGAGTTTGTAAGCGGCGGGAAAATAAATGGTTGGTTACTCCATATTCCAGCTACTTATCTTGGAGTAGCACAAGCGGCACGCGATTACTCAGTTCATTTTGCTAATACGCATACTCCAAACAGTTTGAATGGACCAATTGCACAGTTACCAAATGTTCAACAGCTAATTGGCGAAATAGATTTAGAGCTTATGAAAGCACGATTCGTCATCTATGGAGCGGCTTCTTCTTATGATAACGAAGCAACAAGACATTTACTGACAAATGAAGTAAGTGTTGCAAAACATATTGTGACAAACTCTGCTATAACAATTGTTGATAAAGCGATGCGATTAGTTGGAGCGAAAAGTCTACAAAGAACTAATCCATTACAACGTTACTATCGTGACGTTCGCGCAGGATTACATAACCCTCCGATGGATGATATGACGATAAAAAAACTGGCACTAACTGCATTGGAAGAAGATAAAAACAAAAATAATAAAGATAAATAAGTAATCTGGTTCAGCGGGTTTTTTATTTCATCGAATGAGAGTGTTTGCCTTGTCTTGGTCAACTAACGGGTGCTTTAGTTGAAGAACAGGAGATTGTCATAGACAATCTTTTTTGTTTGTCTATTGTCCCAAGACAGAATGGATATTTATTCACTGGACTGGAAAGCGAAACCGCCAAAAGCCCGTCAACTCGACCATGAATATTCGATGAATATGGAATTGATCGGTGTAAAAAGGAAGAAATGAGAAACCGCAAGGATATGATTGTTCTTCAAATTCATCCATTCTTTCTTGTCATTTTCAATTGGAACATTTTCTTTAAAAAAGCATTTATCATTCACTGCTGAAAGTGAAACGAGATAGAATAATTTGAAGAGAAAAAGAAATTAGTTAATTGTTCATTAACTATAGATAATCAGTGTAATGAGGGTGAGATTACTGTAGCAAACACTACTTTTGTTCACTTCAATTTATGGACAGTATTTTTAATTAGATTGAGAAAGGCGAGTCCATATAGCTCTCACCTTTCAATAGTATTATTTATTTTTGTTGGATTGTTGATTCTTGTTTTTGTTGTTAACAATGTTTTTAGGTTTAGAATCAAAGTCGGCAGCAAATTCTTCTTTGTGATTGTTGGGGTTTTTGTAGATTCCAAGGCTGTTATGCGTTCTTTCATTCAATGTCTTTTTGTTGTTTTTACTCATGGATGTTCACCTCCTAGAGTCTAATGTGCTCTGTTTAGAAGGTTTTATTCTTAATGGACATTTCTTCTTTTTAGGTGTTAATTACCTAGCCTTTTCACAAGGAAAGGCAATAAAAAATAGGAATAGTTAATCCATTATTAGTAGCAAACACATTAACTCCATATTGAAAGAAGTTTGATTAAAATGGAGTTGATTAGGTTGGTTGAGTGTTAGACCATGCAGTGACCACGAAACAAATATACAAAGATAAACAAACGTAAAAAACAGGATCTTTGTTTTCTTTCTACCTAATTCGATGCAAAATAAAAGCCTACCAACAAAGGCAGGCTCGAATTTTGAAAAGTTAGACTTGACCTTAGAACAAGTAACCAAAGCCTGATAACCCTCGGTTGCTTTTCACGAACAATGAAAAGAAGAAATCGCGTTCTATGAAAGAGATGGTAATCAAAAATGATAATCGTTATTAAAGACTCTTGAAAGTGTATTCAAAGTCCCAATCACACCGCCATGAGATTGGGACTTTTCCTTTGAAAAATATAGATAGACAATTATCGCTTTACTTCAAGAAGGAGTAAAACGTTTTTCCTTATTACTTTTCAAGCGGTGATCAATATAATGTGAAAAAGCCCGTACTGGACGTTCTTTTTGTGTTCCCTAAGACGTTCGTTATAGGGAACAGACATTTTTCATAATTCATTCTTCTTAAACTCCCATAATCAGTCGGTGATTTCAAAAAACCCTATTAATAATATTTTTCATTTTTACACAATGTGACATTTTTTTACAAGACCAATGTTATAAGATGTTCTCTGGGTCTAACACTAGTCATTTTGAGAAAGAGGAATGAAGAAAAATATGCAAAGTAAAATGTTCTTATTAGGGCAAATAATATTAAAAAAGAAAGTTATGTACCATAGAGCGAAGCATTTTGGTTTTACTCACTCTAGTGTAATAGCATGCAGTCAAGAACTCGATGTGCTACTTAATCAATACCAAGAAATCCAAGGATCTTATTGATTTGACCAAGTTTTTATCCTGGTTTTGAAAACTCTTTTGTTTACCAATTATAAAGTCAAATCGTTAATCACCAGGTAGTGTGATTGCGATTTTTATTATTTTTGAAAATTAGGTGTAAAACATTTTTGTAATTGATAAAATTGAAAGTCACTGATGTTCCTTGACCATTCGTTAATGAAATTCCTACAGGCTGACCAATTAAGTTCCATATTTTCTGTTGCCAGGGCATACAAATCACTCCTTGATACCATATGGAGCTAGCGGAAATTATGTGAATATGGAAAATAAATATAATGCATTTATGAATGAAATAAGTGCCAATGGTACCTATCTGATTTAAGGGAATGTGACGAATGATAAGTGAAAGTAATAGCTACGAAAGAAAACCCACGGCCGGTTCCCTGGAATTTTCTTGAGAGTCTAAGCGTCTTCATTAATTTCACATAGCCTGTACTGTACCCTATGAAGGGAGTCAAAAAGTGGTGAATTCATTGTGTTTTTTAAAAAGCTAACTAGTAAGAACTAGTTAGCTTTAGATACTGACACACTCAATAGTTCTTTAAAGAACTATTGAGTGAGATACTCCTCAGATAGCGAAAAATCGCCCCGARGTCTTTTTAAAATAAGAAGTCATTACCAATTAAAGAAGTTGCATAGTATGTTCCGGGATCTGCAGCGGCAGCGATTTCTACACGTGCATCGTCGGTTCCGTGATGTGCAACGATTTCTGCTCGTGCATCGTCGGTTCCGTGATGTGCAACGATTTCTGCTCGTGCGGCGTCGGTTCCGCGAAGTGAACAGATTTCTGCTTGTGCGACGTTGGTTCCTCGAAGTGCAACGATTTCTGCTCGTACACCGTTGGTTCCGCGAAGTCCGGCGTCTCCTGCTCGTGCATCGATTGCTACTAAAAGGATCCTGGAACATGAAGTTACATAACCCTCTGTTGTTAGACAGTTCGACTGCATTTTGTATACCGTCAAAAGTAAAACATGACATATTCAAACCTCCTTTCAACTTTATTAGAGAAAGAAGGGAGATTAGTATCTCTTTTTCAAAAAAAACTAACTTGTGCTGATGCACAGTTCTTTCCCATATTGTAAGATACGAAATTTTACTAATAATGGTAGAGACAAACGTATATTATTTAAAAATAAAAACGGGAAAGTGATGGAGGGCGACTATTTACGAATCGAAGGATTTAATACGCTAACCGCAAGGATTCTCGACAACTATTTGAAACAGAAAATACAAAGTCTGCATGATTTGATCAGGACTTATATTCAAAAAAACCTAGGATCTTATTGATTTGACCAAGTTTTTATCCTAGTAATTTCCTGAGGATAACCCCTGACTTAATTCTTTGGTTATGGAAAAAAGTTCATATAATCGTTCTTTATCAATCCGTATTCGCATTGATAAAGAGCTGATGATGCCGATTGCCACAAGTGGCAAAAAGAAGAACAGAACGGTAAGGAGGGGGGAAACACTTGATGTTTCTCTCCTTTTTACTTGTCTTAAATCTATAAATAAACTATTAACTTATCTTCTGTAAATATTAATATAATTTTTACTCATATAAAGATGTTATTGATAAAATGAGGGCAGAAAATGATGATGGTAGAAGATATGGGTTAATTACAGAATGATTAGAGCTGGAAAATTATTTACCTCCTGTACTTATTAAAGAACAATTTTAATATTGAGTTAAATAGTGTAAAAGATTCGCAAGGTCGCCTCGATTAGCCGGGCACATGCATTTCATGCCTTGTACTTGGGTTGGGTGAGGTTTTCATGCCCTTCTTCACCAATGCCTGTACATATAGGCGAATAAATAGGATGTCGTATGAGTAAGATAGCATACATAAGAGTTTCATCTGAAAAACAAAACACAGCACGGCAATGGAAAGCGCTTAAAGAAGCGGGCTGTGAGTTGTTTTACGATCGCCCAGAATTGCAGAGAATGCTATCTGAAATAATAGAAAGCGATATAGCTTCTTGCGAAATACTTCAAAACGACATTGGATGAACTCATTGACCGTTAACACTGATGAGCTAGATAAACCAACAAGAGGTGTTTAACAAAAACAAAGCTTACTGTAAACATAAAAGGAGATAATTTCTTCTCGTATAGCCCCTGTGTGAGTTTTAACACTTCGGCAGGACTATACTTCCACTTATTGTTTGCGGTTGCTTGGATAACATAGCCGTCAATAAATAAGGTTTGTATGCCCTCGTATTAAAGACTTTAGGGGATGAAAATTTTAAATAATAGAAAAGGGAAAAAACAAATTTCCAGAAAATTGTTTACTTTATTAATTTTATGTATTAATATAACAATTAACTTAAATTCGTCGATTGTAAAACGACTAAACCCTAAACCATCTAAACCATTAATAAAACTAAATAGTTAATTTCTACTTATCAAGAGAGGTGGAGGGAAAGGCCCTTTGAAACCTCGGCAACAGACTCATTATTGAGCACTGTGCCAATTCCTTCAAGCGATTATSCTTGGAAGATAAGTTGAGATCTTGTCTACTAATGACGAGTCTCTTCTTGTTCCCAAGAAGAGACTTTTTTGTTTTTTAAATWATAAAAATAAAAAAACAAATTTTAGAAAATTGTTTACTTTATTGAATTTATGTATTAATATAACAACTAAGTGAAATTCGTTGATTTCAAAACGAGTAAAACTGATACCATTTAAACYATTAATAAAACTAAATAGTTAATTTCTACTTATCAAGAGAGGTGGAGGGAAAGGCCCTTTGAAACCTCGGCAACAGACTCATTATGAGCACTGTGCCAATTCCTTCAAGCGATTGTGCTTGGAAGATGAGTTGAGATCTTGTCACGTATGTTTAATGATAAGCCTCTTCTTGTTTCCAAGAAGAGGCTTTTTTGTTTTTTGAAATATGGGTTTATTAGCAACAGCTTCAAATAGAAATGGGCATGAAAATACAAAAATAGAAGGAGTGTAAAAAAATTATGAGTAAAGTAAAAAGTTCGAATTTAGGTTATCCAAGAATTGGTGTAAGACGCGAATGGAAAAAATCGCTGGAGCAGTTATGGGCTGGGAAACTAGAAAAAGAAGCATTCTTAAAACAAATTGAGGAGATTCGTCTAAACAATCTTCAGAAACAAAAAGATCTAGGAATTGACTTGATACCAGTTGGAGACTTTAGCTTGTATGATCATGTGCTTGATACAGCTGTTATGTTCGGATTAGTACCGAAACGTTTTGAATACAGTGGAGGTAAAGTATCGCTAGAAACGTATTTTGATATAGCACGAGGCAATAAAGGTGCGGTTGCATCTGAAATGACAAAATGGTTTAACACAAACTATCACTATATTGTTCCAGAGCTTAATGAAACAGTACCTACTCTTGTCGAAAACCGTCCACTTCAATTTTATAAAGAGGCTAAACAGAAACTTAATATCGACGGAAAGCCTGTTATCTTAGGAC
>NZ_JBFUKT010000106.1:0-11063 GCF_056400705.1 Paenisporosarcina sp. P5_A11 | reverse complement strand
GAATATTAGGAATTTTTCAATTATTGCCCATATCGATCACGGTAAATCAACTTTAGCCGATCGTATATTAGAACAAACGAAAGCATTGACTTCAAGAGAAATGAAAGCACAACTTCTCGATTCAATGGATTTAGAACGTGAACGCGGAATTACCATTAAGTTAAATGCCGTTCAATTGATTTATAGAGCAAAAGATGGCGAAGATTATACGTTGCATTTAATTGATACACCTGGACACGTCGATTTTACGTATGAAGTATCTAGAAGTTTGGCCGCTTGTGAAGGGGCTATTCTAGTTGTTGATGCTGCCCAAGGTATCGAAGCACAAACACTAGCCAACGTTTATTTAGCTTTAGACAATGAGTTAGAAATTTTACCAGTCATTAATAAAATTGATTTACCTGCAGCTGATCCAGAACGTGTTCGTGCAGAAATTGAAGAAGTCATCGGTTTAGATGCTTCAGAAGCCGTACTAGCATCAGCTAAATCTGGGATTGGTATCGAAGATATCTTAGAACAGATTGTTGAAAAAGTACCTGCACCAACTGGTGATCCAGAAGCGCCTTTAAAAGCACTTATTTTTGATTCCCTTTATGATCCATACCGCGGAGTGGTTGCTTATATCCGTGTAATGGAAGGAACGGTTCGTCCTGGTGACAAAATCCTCATGATGGCTACCGGTAAGGAATTCGAAGTTATTGAAGCGGGTGTATTTACACCGAAAACGACTCTTCGTGATGAATTAACAGTCGGAGACGTAGGGTTCTTAACTGCGGCAATTAAAAATGTTGGGGATACACGTGTTGGTGATACAATCACTAGTGTGGCAAATCCTGCAACAGAATCTTTACCTGGATATCGACGATTAAATCCAATGGTTTACTGTGGTTTATACCCAATTGATACATCAAAATACAATGACTTGCGAGATGCACTTGAAAAGCTTGAATTAAATGATGCGGCTTTACAATTTGAGCCTGAATCTTCTCAAGCACTTGGTTTTGGTTACCGATGTGGATTCTTAGGACTTCTTCATATGGAAATCATCCAGGAACGTTTGGAGCGCGAATTTAATATCGACTTAATAACAACAGCACCAAGTGTTATTTACGATGTTCATATGACTGACGGTCACATTAAAAAAGTGGACAACCCATCTATGATGCCTGACCCACAAAAAATTGATCGCATTGAAGAACCATATGTTAAATCTACAATTATGGTACCGAACGATTACGTAGGCGTCGTGATGGAACTTTGTCAAAAGAAACGCGGCAATTTCATGACGATGGATTACATTGATAAAACGCGAGTAAGTATCATTTATGAAATTCCTCTTTCAGAAGTAGTTTATGATTTCTTTGATCAATTGAAGTCAGGTACTAAAGGGTATGCTTCATTTGATTATGAGTTAATCGGATACAAACCTTCCAAACTTGTGAAAATGGATATCTTGTTAAACGCAGAACAAGTGGATGCTTTAAGCTTCATCGTGCATAATGACTTTGCTTATGAGCGCGGAAAAATTATTGTTGAGAAATTAAAGAAACTAATTCCAAGACAACAGTTTGAGGTGCCAATCCAAGCGGCCATAGGTCAAAAAATTGTTGCTCGTTCAACAATAAGTGCAATTCGTAAAAACGTTCTTGCTAAATGTTACGGTGGAGATATTTCACGTAAACGTAAACTTCTTGATAAGCAAAAAGAAGGTAAGAAACGAATGAAACAAGTAGGATCAGTTGAAGTTCCTCAAGAAGCATTTATGGCTGTCTTGAAAATGGACGAAGATTGAGAATTATATAGTTGAGGTAAGGGGGCTACTAGTTGGCCTCCTTTTTCTATAAGAAAGAAGGAATACAACCAATGATTAAAGGAGCATATATTCACATTCCTTTTTGTCATCAAATTTGTCATTACTGCGATTTCAATAAAGTGTTTTTTAAAAATCAACCCGTGGACGCGTATATTGAAACATTAGGGTTGGAAATGAAAATGTTTGTTGAAAAGTATCGTGATCACTTACATATTGAAACCATTTTTCTAGGTGGAGGTACACCTACTGCACTAAGTGCTCCACAATTACAACGTTTATTTGAGCTTATTAAGCAATATATTCCCCAATTCCATCTTCAAGAATTTACGAGTGAAGCGAATCCTGACGAATTAACTTATGAAAAATTAGTCGTGATGAAAAACAATGGAATAAATCGCTTAAGTTTAGGTGTTCAAAGTTTTGATGAAGACATTTTAAATCGTTTAGGACGTACTCATTCAAATGAACATGTTTACAACACGATTCAAATGGCAAAAGATGTAGGATTTACGAATATTAGTATCGACTTAATGTACGGGTTGCCGAGTCAAACGATGGATCAGTGGAAACATACATTAGAAAAAGCTTTAGAGCTGAATTTGCCCCATTACTCTGCCTATTCTTTAATAGTAGAGCCAAAAACGGTGTTTTATAATTTAATGACAAAAGGCAAATTGATTTTGCCTGGAGAAGATTTAGAAGCTGAGATGTACGAAGTATTAATGACGTCAATGGAATCTAAAGGCATTCATCAATATGAAATTAGTAATTTTGCGCAGCCAGGGTTCCATTCAAAGCACAATAACTTGTATTGGGACAATGTCTCATATGCGGGATTTGGTGCTGGTGCTCACGGCTATGCAAAAGGAAATCGCTATGCAAATATTGGGCCAATTAAAAAGTATATGGACACAGTTACAGCTGAAGAATTTCCGATTAATTCAACTCACATAGTTACCGCAAAAGAAAGCATGGAGGAAGAAATGTTCCTTGGCTTAAGAAAAGTAGCTGGAGTTGACAAGCATCATTTTAAAGAAAAATTTGGTGAATCCATAGAAAATGTTTATGGACAAGTACTTTCTAAGTATATGCAGAATGGTTATATGCACACTACTAATGATGCCGTTGCTTTAACAAAAAGAGGCAGATTTATTGGGAATGAAATTTTCCAATCTTTTTTAATTGATTAACTAATCGTATTCGTTGACTTTTGCCCATGGATTTGATAATTTATGTATAGTATTAGCACTCGCAAGTGATGAGTGCTAACAGAGGTGATAAATATGTTAACGAACCGACAATTGCTTATTCTACAAGTAACAGTAGATGATTTTATTCAAACTGCTCAGCCTGTGGGATCACGGCAACTTTCTAAAAAAGAGGAAGTTCCATTTAGTCCGGCTACCATTCGAAATGAAATGGCTGATTTAGAAGAAATGGGTTATTTGGAAAAAACGCATACGTCGTCAGGTCGAATTCCGTCTGAAAAAGGATACCGATTTTATGTTGACCATTTACTTACACCTCAACTTGCTTCATCCGATGACATGCTACAAATTCAATCAGTTTTCCAAGAACGTATTACAGAAACTGAGCAAGTTATTCAAAAAACGGCCAAAATTTTGTCCGATTTAACGAGTTACACTTCGATTTTGCTTGGGCCAGATGTGCGTAAGCATCGAGTCAAACGATTTTCGATTGTGCCATTGTCGAATGATTCGGCAGTAGCCATCATCATTACAGACTCTGGTCATGTTGAAAATCGATTATTTCAATTACCACACGGGTTAACGGCATCTGATATTGAGAAAATGGTTAACATTTTAAATGAACAGCTGACCGGCGTCCACTTACATGATCTTCAACGTGCTCTTGAGAAAGAAACGGCCGCTTTATTAAAACAGCATATTGGTCGATACGGCGAACTCATGTCTTCTTTTGGGGCAGCCATTACAAGTCCTCAAGAAGAAAAAGTATTCTATGGCGGCAAATCCAAACTGCTTCATCATCCTGAATTTAAAGACTTGCAAAAAGCGCGGGGTTTAATAACGATGATGGATCAAGCAAACCAAATTTCAACGTTGTTTTCACCGAATCAAGCGGGTATCCATATTCGCATTGGTTCTGAAAATACCCTTCTGGAAATGGGAGACTGTAGTGTTATTACAGCGTCCTATACAATTGGGGAAGAACAAATGGGTTCAATTGCTATAATCGGACCAACTAGAATGGATTATCGACGAGTAGTCACTTTATTAGATTTAATGAGTGGCGATTTGTCTCGTGAGTTAACACGGATTTTGCGTGGTTCACGATAAAGAAGGAGGAAATAAATTTGTCGCAATCTGAAGAAAAAGAAACTGTTGTAAGCAACGAAAACCAAGAAACTGCAACACTTAACGAAGAACAAGATAGCTCTTCCATTGAAGAAATCAATGTTGAAACGGGCACAGAAGAACCAAGTGAACTTGAATTACTACAACAACAATTAGATGAAGAAACAAACCGTCATTTGCGCATGCGTGCTGATTATGAAAACTTTAAACGCAGAACGCATTTAGACCGTGAAGCGGCGGATAAATATAAAGCACAAAACTTGCTGTCAAATTTATTACCAGTACTCGACAATTTTGAGCGTGCTATGCAAGTTGAAACAGTGTCTGAAGAATCTCAATCTCTTCGTAAAGGTTTAGAAATGGTTTACAAAACACTTGTGGAAGCAACCGAAAGAGAAGGTTTGCAAGTGATTGAAGCAAACGATGTATTGTTTGATCCGAATCTTCATCAAGCAGTTATGACGGAAACAGACGGCACAAAAGAATCTGGTATGGTTTTACAAGAGTTACAAAAAGGATACAAATACAAAGATCGTGTACTTCGACCTTCAATGGTTAAAGTAAACGAATAATATAAACTTTCAAACATATTAGGAGGAAATTATAGAATGAGTAAAATTATCGGTATTGACTTAGGAACAACAAATTCATGTGTAGCAGTTCTTGAAGGTGGAGAACCAAAAGTAATTCCAAATCCAGAAGGTAATCGCACAACACCATCTGTTGTAGCGTTTAAAAATGGCGAACGTCAAGTAGGGGAAGTAGCTAAGCGTCAATCAATTACAAACCCAAACACGATTCAATCGGTTAAACGTCATATGGGTACAGACCATAAAGTAAAAGCTGAAGATAAAGAATACACACCACAAGAAGTTTCTGCTATGATTCTTCAATATTTAAAAGGGTATGCTGAAGATTACTTAGGTGAAAAAGTAACAAGAGCTGTTATCACTGTTCCTGCTTACTTCAACGATGCTGAACGTCAAGCAACAAAAGACGCTGGTCGTATTGCAGGTCTTGAAGTTGAACGTATCATCAACGAACCAACAGCTGCTGCTCTTGCATACGGTTTAGACAAAATGGATCAAGACCAAACAATCTTAGTTTATGACCTTGGTGGCGGTACGTTTGACGTATCGATCTTAGAACTTGGTGATGGTGTATTTGAAGTTAAATCAACTGCCGGCGATAACCGTCTTGGTGGAGATGACTTTGACCAATTACTAATGGATTATTTAGTAACTGAATTCAAAAAAGATAATGGTATTGATTTATCTAAAGATAAAATGGCAATGCAACGTTTGAAAGATGCTGCTGAAAAAGCGAAAAAAGACCTTTCAGGTGTAACTTCAACTCAAGTTTCACTACCATTTATCACTGCTGGTGAATCAGGTCCCCTTCACTTAGAGATTACTTTAAGCCGCACGAAATTTGATGAATTAACGTCTTCTTTAGTTGAACGTACTATGGTACCTACTCGCCAAGCATTAAAAGATGCAAATTTAACACCTGCACAAATCGACAAAGTTATTTTAGTTGGTGGATCTACCCGTATACCAGCTGTACAAGAAGCTATCAAAAAAGAAACTGGTAAAGACGCACATCGTGGTGTTAACCCTGATGAAGTAGTAGCAATGGGTGCAGCAGTACAAGGTGGCGTATTAACTGGGGATGTTAAAGACGTAGTTCTTCTTGACGTGACTCCACTTTCACTTGGTATTGAAACGATGGGTAACGTGTTTACAAAGTTAATCGAACGTAACACGACTATTCCGACGTCTAAATCTCAAACATTTTCAACAGCTGCAGATAACCAACCAGCTGTAGACATTCACGTTCTTCAAGGAGAACGTCCAATGTCAGCAGATAACAAAACATTAGGTCGCTTCCAATTAGCGGATATCCCGCCAGCACAACGCGGTGTTCCTCAAATTGAAGTAACATTTGATATTGATAAAAATGGTATTGTAACAGTTAAGGCAAAAGATTTAGGAACACAAAAAGAACAAAATATCACGATTCAATCGAACACAGCTTTAACTGATGAAGAAATTGATCGTATGGTAAAAGAAGCAGAAGCTAACGCGGACGCAGACAAAGCTCGTAAAGAAGAAGCTGAATTGAAAAATGAAGCTGATCAAATGGTCTTCATGACTGAAAAAACATTAAAAGATCTTGAAGGCAAAGTTACTGAAGAAGAGCAAAAACAAGCTGAAGATGCTAAAGCTGAGCTATCAGCAGCACTTGAAGCAGGTAACTTAGAAGACATTCGTACGAAAAAAGACAAATTAAACGAAATCGTGCAAGCTTTGACGATGAAAATGTACGAACAAGCAGCAGCAGAAGCTCAGGGAGCTGAAGGTTCTGAAGGTTCAAAAACAGATGATGGCGTTGTAGATGCTGAATTTGAAGAAGTTAAAGACGACGAAAATAAAGAGAAGTAATTTGTACTAACTAAGACAACCGAAAAGTCAAAGCCTGGACTTCCAGCTTTGGCTTTTTCAATGTCTTTGGCATTGAAGATAACTGCGTGTTACAATATAACGTATCGTGTATTTAACGCTCGCAGTGAGAACAACATCAAAATCAAAAACAATGGCTAATTACCCGAATCGTTGCAACTAATCTAGTTGTCGACTTAATTGAAAGTTTGAGCAGGAGTGTGACGGATGAATAAAAGAGATTATTATGAGGTACTTGGACTAACGAAAAGTGCTTCCAAAGAAGAAATAAAAAAAGCGTATCGTAAATTGTCAAAACAATTCCATCCCGATATTAATAAAGAAGCGGATGCAGTTGATAAATTTAAAGAAATTGCAGAAGCATATGAAATCTTAAGCGATGATCAAAAGAAATCACAATATGATCAATTTGGTCATGCTAATCCGAATCAAGGATTTGGTGGCGGCGGAGCTGATGGTTTTGGATTTGATGATATCTTTAGTTCATTCTTTGGCGGTGGAGGGTCTCGCAGACGTGACCCGAATGCACCGCGTAAAGGTGAAGATCTTCAATATTCAATGACGATTGATTTCGAAGAAGCTGTATTTGGTAAAGAAACAGAGATCGAAATTCCAAGAGATGAAACATGTGAAACATGTAAAGGAAACGGTGCCAAACCTGGTACTACACCTGAAACATGTCATCACTGTCAAGGGACAGGACAACTAAACGTGACACAAGATACTCCGTTTGGCCGGATGGTTAATCGCCGAGCTTGTCATCATTGCCAAGGTTCAGGGAAAATCATTAAAGTAAAATGTGGTACTTGCCATGGGCAAGGTAAAGTCACAAAACGCAAAAAGATTAAGGTTACGATTCCAGCAGGTGTGGATGACGGGCAACAATTACGCGTTACAGGACAAGGGGAACCAGGTAAAAATGGCGGACCTTCCGGTGACTTATATGTTGTATTCCGCGTAAAACCACATGATCGCTTTGAACGTGATGGAGATGACATTTATTTCGAACTGAAATTAACTTTCCCGCAAGCATCTTTAGGGGATGAAGTTGAAGTACCAACTGTTAATGGTAAAGTGAAGTTAAAAATTCCAGCGGGTACTCAATCTGGAACGACTTTCCGTTTAAAAGGAAAAGGCGTAAAAAATGTTCATGGATACGGCATGGGTGATCAACATGTAGTAGTAAAAGTCATGACACCATCTAAACTAACAGAAAAACAAAAACAACTACTGCGAGATTTTGCTGAAATAAGTGGCGATATTCCGGAAGAACAAGGTAGTTCATTATTTGATAAAATTAAACGCACAATCAAAGGTGATTAAGGAGTTGACGCAGGTGAAATGGTCAGAGCTATCTATTCATACGACACATGAAGCAGTAGAAGCAGTTTCGAATGTTTTGCACGAAGCAGGAGCAAGTGGTGTGGTTATTGAGGATTCAATGGAATTTGCACGCGAACGTCAAGATATGTTTGGTGAAATTTATGCATTAAATCCTAATGACTTCCCAGCTGAAGGAGTTATTCTTAAAGCTTATTTACCTGTTAGTAGTTTTTTAGGTGAAACCGTGGAAGAAGTGAAGCTCGCGATCAACAACCTTAGCAACTATGGTATCAACGTAGGTGAAAACGAAGTGATGATTAGTGAAGTAAATGAAGAAGAATGGGCGACTGCGTGGAAGAAATATTATCACCCAGTAAAAATTTCAGAACGTTTTACAATCGTTCCTACTTGGGAAACCTATGAACCAGTTTCAACCGATGAACTAATTATTGAACTTGATCCGGGAATGGCGTTTGGAACAGGGACTCATCCTACGACAGTAATGTGTTTACAAGCACTTGAAAAGACAGTCAAATCAGGCGACTATGTAACTGACGTTGGAACTGGATCAGGTGTTTTGGCTATTGGAGCTGCATTACTCGGCGCTAAACATGTGCATGCACTTGATTTAGACGAAGTAGCAGTGCGTTCAGCAAAAATTAATGTCAAATTAAATAAAGTCCAGCAGGTTGCTAATGTTGTTCATGGCAATTTGCTAGATACTGTTGAACAACAATCTGACGTCGTGGTAGCAAACATACTAGCTGAAATAATTATGTCATTTACAAACGATGCATTCCAAGTAGTAAAAGAAGGCGGAATGTATATCACCTCTGGTATCATCGGAGCGAAAAAAGAGGATGTTAAGCAATCCCTTGAAGCTGCTGGATTTGTCATTGTAGAAGTAATGATGATGGAAGACTGGGTTACCATACTTTCGAAAAAACCGGAAAAGGAATAAAATAACAATGCAAAGATATTTTATTCCTCAACCATTTATTGACGGAATTTCAGTAATTTCAGGTGATGACGCCAAACACATTCAAAAAGTGATGCGCATGCAAATTGGCAACTCGATTATTGCTGTGACTGAAGGTCAAGCTTTTGAGGCAATTATTGAGGATTTTATTGGCCAAGATGTTCGCATAAAAAAATCATCTGATTTTTTACGTTCCAATGAATTGCCGAAAAAGGTAACAATTTGTTGTGGATTGCCTAAAGGTGAAAAACTAGATTTGATTACTCAAAAAGCAACAGAGCTTGGCATGCATGAATTGATCCTTTTTGAAGCAGAACGCTCCATTGTGAAATGGGATGCCCAAAAAGGGAGCAAAAAACAACAACGCTTGCAAAAAATTGCCAAAGAAGCTGCTGAGCAATCACATCGAAATGTTGTACCAACCATCCATAATATTTTATCTTTTAAAGAGTTACTTAAGCAGTCAACAAATTACGATGTTTTGTTTGTGGCTGATGAAGAAGATGCAAAACTAGAAAAAAGAACTCGGTTTGTAGAAACATTATCTAAAATAGATGATAAACAATCCATTCTTGTCATTTTCGGTCCAGAAGGCGGTCTATCACGAAAAGAAATAGATGCCTTAATAAATCATGGTTTTCATACTATTTCTCTAGGACCAAGAATACTGAGAGCGGAGACGGCACCACTCTATGTACTTTCTGCAATTTCTTATCAATTTGAATAACAGATTTATTCTGCAAAGTATAATGGTAATCAATCCAGTGCATTCTTAATGTACTGGACTTTTTTAATGAAATGATACGTGAATCATGGTAAAATGAAGAGGTACGGACAACTTCCGAAAGGGTGACACCATTTGACTACAAATATTGCGTCAATGATCGATCATACATTATTAAAACAAGATGCTACAAAAGAGCAAGTTGAAAAATTATGTGCAGAAGCTAAAGAATATTCATTTGCATCTGTCTGTGTAAATCCAACATGGGTAAAAACCTCTGCTGAACTATTAACAGGAACTCCTGTCAAAGTATGTACAGTTATTGGTTTCCCACTTGGTGCATCTACTCCTGAGACGAAAGCATTTGAAACAACAGATGCAATCAACAATGGCGCTGGTGAAATCGACATGGTATTAAATGTAGGGGCTTTGAAATCTCAAGACCTTGATTTAGTTAAACGCGACCTTGAAGCAGTGGTAAATGCTGCAAAAGGAAAAGCAATCGTAAAAGTTATTTTAGAAAATTGTTTGTTATCAAAAGAAGAAATTAAAGTAGCAAGCCAACTTTCTAAAGATGCTGGAGCAGATTTCGTGAAAACTTCAACTGGGTTTTCAACCGGTGGAGCAACATTTGAAGACGTTGCATTAATGCGTGAAGTAGTAGGACTGGACCTAGGTGTGAAAGCATCTGGAGGCGTTCGTAGCTTAGAAGATGTTCAAAAAATGATCGAAGCAGGAGCTACTAGAATCGGTGCAAGCTCTGGCGTTCAAATCATGCAAGGCTTAACTTCTAATTCAGACTATTAATTATTGAATATGTATTGACCAAAATGATATGATACGATATAATTTTGGAGTACATAACACTAGGTTATGTACGACGTGTGTTCGGAGGGAGGGAAAAAGAGATGTCAAAAACTGTCGTTCGCAAAAACGAATCGCTTGAAGATGCTCTTCGCCGCTTCAAACGTACTGTTTCTAAAAGTGGAACAATACAAGAGGTAAGAAAACGCGAGTTTTATGAAAAACCAAGTGTAAAACGTAAAAAGAAATCAGAAGCTGCGCGTAAGCGTAAATTCTAATTTTCCAACTTTACGATGGCTTGAATCGCGATTTTCATGGTAACCAAGCGTAAAGCGTAACAAGAAATCAGAAGATGCGCGTAAACGTTAGTGATCAATTCCTTTAATCCCTACGTTCATAACACGTACTACTTGATGACTAAAGTAAGCTAATATGTAAGCCGAGAAATCTATTGATTTCTTGGCTTATTTTATTTTATTTGAATAATAGAGATGTAGAATGAAGGGTTGAATATCATCTAAAGATGAATAAAAACTCTGAATGGGCGGAAATAGAGTGTGAGTGGTCGCAAAACGATAATAAGTGGTCGGAAACATCATGTGAATGGTCGAAAACCTAACAC
>NZ_JBFUKT010000105.1:0-11117 GCF_056400705.1 Paenisporosarcina sp. P5_A11 | reverse complement strand
AATGTGGCTCAGTAGCTCAGTCGGTAGAGCAAAGGACTGAAAATCCTTGTGTCGGCGGTTCGATTCCGTCCTGAGCCACCATAATGCGGGTGTAGTTTAGTGGTAAAACCTCAGCCTTCCAAGCTGATGATGAGAGTTCGATTCTCTTCACCCGCTCCAATTTTTTGTGGGCCTATAGCTCAGCTGGTTAGAGCGCACGCCTGATAAGCGTGAGGTCGATGGTTCGAGTCCATTTAGGCCCACCATTCCGAAGTAGCTCAGTGGTAGAGCAATCGACTGTTAATCGATTGGTCGWWGGTTCGAGTCCTACCTTCGGAGCCAATTATTTCTGGGGAAGTACTCAAGTGGCTGAAGAGGCGCCCCTGCTAAGGGTGTAGGTCGGGCAACCGGCGCGAGGGTTCAAATCCCTCCTTCTCCGCCAGATGTAAGGCCCCTTGGTCAAGCGGTTAAGACACCGCCCTTTCACGGCGGTAACACGGGTTCGAATCCCGTAGGGGTCATATAGAAAGRTGCGCTATCTTCGGATAGCGTGTTTTTTTATGWGTATTTGTCGAATTATAGGGAACCATGACATAACCATTCTAATCTTWYAAATTATGTAATTCTAGCCGTAAACTTATAAAAAACCGCAAGAGCTCAATAGAGCCCTTGCGGTTTTTTTAAAGAATTAGATTAAAAAGCCAATTAATAGGCCAATACCAAGTAGGAAACCGAATATTGTATTTGTTAATGCAGTATCTTTCATCGCTGGCGCTACTTCTAATGCATGTTCTTTTGTTCTGAAAATACGAATTGCGTGTATAGGTTTTTTAATACTTAAAAATATAAGAAGTGCCCAAGGTGTCAGAACACTCATAATAACTAGAGCGACGATCCATACATACGAAACAATGAACAGCGCGAGCAATACAGTAATTGCTCGTTTCCGACCGATTAAGATAGCCATTGTTTTCCGACCGCTTTCTTTATCGCCAACAATGTCACGAATATTATTGGAGAGCATAATTGCAGCAACAAGTAGCATACTTGGAACAGACAGTAATAACGCAATCGTTGTAATTTCACCTGTTTGAATAAAGAAAGCAATTAAGACGATTAACATGCCCATAAATACACCAGAAAATAATTCACCAAATGGAGTATAAGCAATTGGGTATGGACCGCCAGTATATAAATAACCAATTGCCATTGCTACAGCTCCTACAACAGCTAATAACCAAGTGGTTTCGAAACATATATAGATGCCTAATATAATTGAGATAGCATACAACAGTAGTGCTAGGATCATGACTGTCTTTGGTTTAACGCCATTTCTTACAATAGCACCACCAATACCAACAGATTTTTCATTATCTAATCCTCTTGCAAAATCGTAGTACTCATTGAACATATTTGTAGCTGCTTGGATGAGCATGCTTGCAAGTAACATGGCAAAAAACAATGGCCAATGTATATCTGTATAAGAAATTGCAATCATTGTTCCTAAAAATACCGGGACGAATGATGCTGTTAACGTATGAGGACGTGTTAATTGCCACCATATACGCCAGCCTGTATCGGCTTTTAAATCGTGTGACATATAGACTCCGCTCCTTATTCTTTTTTCACCTCCCTTATTGTACTTCAACAACTTAATTATGGGTAGATTGTTTGCATATCTAATGCCGAATCGGGATAAAAGAGGTATGATAGAAGGTATGATATTGAAGGAACTTCGCTTTTTTGCGAAGTCCTATTTACGGAGGGAATCTGGATGAATCGTAAGTCATTTACATCCACAGGATACGCTGTCGAAGATTTATCTTCGGCTGTACATTTTTATACTGAAACGATTGAAGTTAATGGATTATCCTCAATTGCTTTTTTTGAAGCAGGCGAGTCATATAAAGGAAAAAGATTTTATTGGCAAAACCGTGAAAAAACATTTACATTAGTTGGACTCGGACATGCTCATGTAATTACAAGTTCTTCTGAGGACAGTCGTTTTGAGGAAGTAGATAAACAATGGAACGAACTATGTTCTAAAATTGTGAATGAAGAACAGGATCTACAACCTATATTATTTGGTGGTTTTTCATTTGACCCTGAAAATCATTTGTCTTCCGAGTGGGATATGTTTCCTTCAGCATATTTTGCTGTGCCATCATTTCAACTTGTCATTCGGGATGACAGAGTTTTTATAAGTATTCATTTAGTAACAAATGAATTAGACTCACTGCACCTATTTGATCAGTTACGCTCGAAGCGTGATGATTTGATTCATGCAGCACAAGTAAAAGAACTGAAACCTTATGCAAAACCTCTGTTAATGAACTTAGAAGAGCGTTTTAAAGAGCTGTATTTAGATGCAGTTTCCCATGTAACTAAGTTAATTCATGCTGGAGAAGCGCAGAAAGTCGTAATTGCGCGGTCTTTATCATTAACATTCGCTGAAGATGTCAGTTCTCCTTCGGCCATGTATCATGTGTCAAAAGAACAACCAGAAAGTTTTCTTTTTGGACTAGAGCTTGGAGATAATTTGTTTTTTGGAGCCACACCCGAGAGATTGGTAAAGGTTGAAAATCGCAAAGCACTTTCTACTTGTTTAGCTGGTTCTATTAAGCGAGGACAAACTGCTACAGAAGACCAACAACTTGGTAATGAGCTACTACAGGATTCAAAAAACCGTGAAGAACATCAATACGTAGTCGATATGATAACCGATGTATTTAAACAGTATTGTGAAGATGTTAAAGTACCGAAGTTTCCTAAACTTATGAAAATTCGAGACATCCAACATTTATTTACCCCTGTTGAMGGGAGTTTACAAAAAGGACAAGGCTTACTTCAACTTGTCAAAGATTTACATCCAACTCCAGCTTTGGGCGGCGAACCACGAAAAGATGCCATGACCATTATTAGAATGGTGGAGCAAATGAATCGTGGATATTATGCTGCTCCAGTAGGGTGGATTGATGCGGAAGGTAACGGAGAATTTGCAGTAGCCATTCGTTCTGCCTTATTAAATAAACAAAAAGCATATCTATATGCTGGTGGAGGAATTGTAGCAGATTCAGATCCAATATCGGAATATGCAGAGACATTAGTGAAATTCAGACCGATGTTACGAACTCTTGGAGGCAAGTTAAATGGATAACCGCTCAAATTTAACCGAATACGTTCATACTATCGTGCAAACTTTTCTTCAAGCGGGTGTTGAGGATGTTGTCATTAGTCCAGGATCTCGCTCTACGCCACTTGCTTATGCGTTTAGCCAAACAGACTCATTCAACACCTATATGCAAGTTGATGAACGTTCAGCTGGATTCTTTGCGTTAGGAATGGCAAAAGCTAAACAAAGTCCTGTTCTTTTACTTTGTACTTCGGGAACAGCAGCGGCTAACTATTTCCCCTCAATTGTAGAAGCTAACTATGCTAGGATCCCCCTCATTGTGCTAACTGCGGACCGCCCCCACGAGTTGCGAGAAGTTGGAGCACCACAAGCCATAGATCAAGTGCAATTGTATGGAAATCACGTTAAATGGAGTGTGGACTTTCCACTAGCTGATGGTTACAAAGAAACGATTCCTTTTGTCGAGCGACATACTGGTCGAGCAGTTACATTCGCAATGGCAGCACCGATGGGACCAGTCCATATAAACATTCCTTTTCGCGAGCCGTTGCTACTCGACTTTGATTATGAAATTCAACCTTCAACCTATCAACAATCGATTCCCGGATCTATCGTTGCTTCTCAACCATCTATTAACTTAGTAGAAGACATGATTAGGAATACTAACAGGGGCTTTATAATTATTGGAGAACTTTCTGGTGACTTTTCCAAACAAGATTTTTGGGCTTTTGCGAAATCAATCCAGTGGCCAATATTAGCCGATGCACTGTCCCAACTTCGAACCGAAGTTCCTGCAGAGTGTGAGCATTTGTTAATAGATCAATACGATGCTTTGTTGAAAAGCGAGAATTTTAAAAAGGCTGTTAATCCGAATTTTGTTATA
Organism: Paenisporosarcina sp. P5_A11; assembly: GCF_056400705.1. Classification (NCBI taxonomy): domain Bacteria; kingdom Bacillati; phylum Bacillota; class Bacilli; order Caryophanales; family Caryophanaceae; genus Paenisporosarcina; species Paenisporosarcina sp. P5_A11. The sequence goes on along the minus strand of NZ_JBFUKT010000105.1, from coordinate 7,122 downwards.
CGATTTGGTGCACAACCAGTGTCAAAACCACTTTCCCTTTTCTTAAAAGCATCCAAACCAGCAAGCTATATAGTAATTGATGAAGATCCATTATTCCGCGATTCTCTAGGTGTAGTGACTCATCATATACATTCAATTCCCCAAGTGTTTTGGAATAGTAACCTACATGGTCAAACTAATGAAACGCTGGATATTTGGACACATGCGAACAAACTTGCAACAGAACATATTGAACGTTACATTGATGAACAACAAGATGAAGGAGCGTTTGCTGGAAAGTTATTTAATCTGTTACCTGATGGTAGTGATTTAATATCTGGAAGTAGCATGCCAATTCGTGACGTGGATACGTTCTTCAACAAGACAGCTAAAGATATTGGCATTTATGCAAACCGTGGCACAAATGGAATTGATGGTGTAGTATCAACTGCTTTCGGCATACAGCAAGCTAGAAAGCGTCCTGCAACTCTTTTAATAGGTGACATTTCCTTCCTTCATGACAGCAATGGCTTATTAGTGTCCCGTTTTCATGAGACAGACCTTACCATCGTCGTTATGAATAATGACGGAGGGGGCATCTTTTCTTATCTCCCACAGTCAACTGAGGAAACGTATTTTGAGAAGTTGTTCGGCACGCCAACAGGTTTAACATTTGATTCAATTGCAACTATGTATCAAGCAGAATATTTTGCTGTCGCTTCAAAGGTAGAATTTGAACATGCTTTGACTACGCATAAACACAAAGATTTACGCATCATAGAAGTGAAGACCAATCGTACAGAAAATGTATTAGCCCATCGTCATTTATGGAGCGGTATCACAGAGGAGTTAGACCAACTGTGGAGCAATTAATTAAGAGTGTTAGAGGAGTAAAAGTAGGATATTCCATAATGAACAAGGAAGCATCTGAGACAATGGTCTTTTTACATGGTTTTACAGGGAGTTCGAAAACGTGGGAATCGGTAATAAAACATTTGCCGACAACTGTTAGATGTATTGCAGTGGATTTATTGGGACATGGTAAGACGGAAGCTCCACTAGAATCTGAGCGGTATCAAATGCAGGAGCAAGTTCTTGATTTACATGACCTGTTCGTTTCGCTTCAAGTATCTGATTTTACTCTTGTTGGCTATTCGATGGGCGGACGAATTTCGCTAGCGTATGCACTTACTTTTCCAGAGCATGTGAAACGGTTAGTATTAGAAAGTGCTTCTCCAGGACTTCAATCAGTGACTGAACAACAAGCACGAACAAAGGCAGATGAATCATTAGTTAACAAAATAGAGCTAGAAGGATTGCCGGCATTTATTGATTTTTGGCAAGACATCTCGCTATTTCTGTCCCAGAAGAAACTCCCTGAGCTAAAACGACAAGCCATAAGAGAAGAACGCCTTCAGCAATCCTCTTTAGGATTAGCGAATAGTTTAAAAGGGATAGGAACTGGTAGCCAACCTTCGTATTGGCCACGACTTGATGAATTAAAAATGCGAGTCACACTTATTACTGGAGAGTTTGATCAGAAATTTCAGTTGATCGCACAACAAATGAAAATTTGCATAGCAAACAGCCACCATTTAGAAGTTTTAGCGGTTGGACATGCAATTCATGTGGAAAATCCCGTTCAGTTTGCTACAATAATAATGGAGCAAGTGAAATGATTATTTTAGGAGGAAGAGTATGACACGTCAATGGATATCAGAACGTACATATGAAGATATTAAATATGAAACATACAACGGAATTGCAAAAATTACGATCAACCGTCCGGAAGTGCGCAACGCGTTCCGTCCGAAAACAGTTAAAGAATTATTGGATGCATTTACATATGCAAGAGACGATTCTAATGTTGGGGTGATTGTCTTAACTGGTGAAGGTGAAAAAGCTTTCTGTTCAGGTGGAGACCAATCAGTACGAGGTCACGGCGGATATGTTGGGGAAGATGAAATTCCTCGCTTGAACGTTCTTGACTTACAACGTTTAATTCGCGTAATTCCAAAGCCAGTTGTCGCTATGGTTGCTGGATATGCAATTGGTGGCGGTCACGTCCTTCACGTCGTATGTGATTTAACAATTGCGGCAGACAATGCAATCTTTGGTCAAACAGGACCTAAAGTTGGTTCATTTGATGCAGGTTATGGTTCAGGTTATCTTGCGCGTATTATCGGACATAAAAAAGCACGTGAAATTTGGTACTTATGCCGTCAATATGACGCACAAGCTGCACTTGATATGGGCTTAGTCAACACGGTTGTCCCTTATGCACAATTAGAAGATGAAACTGTTCAATGGTGTGAAGAAATGCTTTCTATGTCTCCAACAGCGCTTCGTTTCTTAAAAGCAGCGATGAATGCAGATACAGATGGTTTAGCAGGTCTTCAACAATTAGCAGGAGATGCTACACTTCTTTATTACACAACTGATGAAGCAAAAGAAGGCCGCGATGCCTTTAAGGAAAAACGTAAACCTGACTTCGGTCAATTCCCTCGTTTCCCTTGATATAATCATTTCTCAAGCTGTCCTTTAAGAGGGACAGCTTTTTCTAAAGGTGGGTTAAACATGTATCCAAACTGGTTAGTACAACGAGTAAAAATGACACCAAATCGATTAGCTTTAACTTTTGAGGACAAATCTTGGACTTTTCAACAGTTGTTTGAGGAAGTTATGATAACAGCAGGTAACTTGAAAACTGCTGGTATTGATCATGGAACTCGAATCGCCATACTCGCGCCTTCACATCCGCAGTTAATTATGACCATCCATGCCTGCTGGCAATGGGGTTGTGAAGTCGTCTTACTAAATGAACGTTTATCAGATGAGGAACTAGCGTATCAAATTTCAGATGCACAACCTACTCTTGTCCTTGTAAAAGAAAGTTACAAAGAAAGAATCGGCACAAACAAAGTGCTAACACTGGAAGAATTGTCTAAAATCATTTCAGTCCCGATTAATATAGAAGATGAATGGCCGCTTTCCCGCACGATGTCCATTATGTATACGTCAGGTACAACAGGTCGTCCAAAAGGTGTTAGACAAACCGTATTGAACCATACGACAAACGCAACTGCTTCTGCTTTCAATATGGGCATTCAAACAGATGACGTGTGGCTTTGCACCATGCCAATCTTTCATATCAGCGGTTTATCCATTTTAATTCGTTCGGTATTATATGGCATGGAAGTTAAACTTTATTCGAAATTTGATGTGGTACGAGTAGTAGATGATTTGGTAAATGGGAGCGTCACTCGAATATCAGTAGTGTCAGTAATGTTAGAACGACTTTTGAGAGAATTAGATGAGCGAGATGTCAATGTATCTCCTCGATTGCTTACCATGCTGGTTGGAGGAGGCCCAGTTCCAAGTCATTATTTAGAAAGAGCCATTGCAAGGGGTATTCAGATCCTGCAAACATATGGAATGACGGAAACGGCATCACAAACGGCTACTCTCGCACCTGAAGATGCTGCTAGAAAATTAGGATCTTCTGGAAAACCTCTGTATTTAAGTTTTATCCGAATTGATCAGACAAATAAACCTTTTGAAGAAGGGGAAATTTGCATTCGAGGTGGGCATGTTACACCTGGCTATATTGGTCAATATGAACTTACACCTTCTCAAGATAAAGGATGGCTTTTCACTGGAGATGTTGGTTATTTAGATAATGAGGGCTATTTATTTGTCGTTGATCGTCGTTCAGATTTAATCATTTCAGGTGGAGAGAATATTTATCCGGCAGAAGTAGAAAGTGCTATTTTGCAACATCCTATGATTCGTGAAGCGGGTGTATGTGGAGTGGATGACGCGAATTGGGGGCAAGTACCAGTTGCCTTTATTGTTAGTGACGGAGAAATTTCATTGGATTCTTTACGCGAGTTTCTACAATCTAAATTAGCTTCTTATAAAGTACCTAAGAAGCTCTATCACGTAAAAGCAATGCCTAGAAATGCTTCGAATAAACTTTTAAGAAGAGAGCTGAGAGAGTGGGTAACATCCAAATCCAACGAATAACGTTACATCACGTTCGCGTCCCTCTTAAAAAAACTTTCACAACGCATTTGCAAGAAGTATTGGAAAGAGAAAGTATTCTTATTGAAATGCACGATGACCAAGGCAATATCGGTGTAGGAGAATGTGTGGCATTCACTTCTCCTTGGTATACAGAAGAAACTGTAGAGACAGCTTGGCTTGCTCTTGAGAATTGGATCATTCCTACTATTTTAAATCAAACATTCTCTCATCCAGATGACCTGGATAGTTGTTTATCCTTTATCAAACGCAATCATATGGCGAAATCTACTGTCAATCATGCGTTATGGGACATATTTGCACAAAGACAACAGAAACCTCTCTGGCAAGTAATTGGTGGAGCCTCACGTGCAATAGAAGCGGGAGTTGTAGTAGCTTCGGCTAATGAAGCAGAAATGAATGCTGATATCGAATCTGCTGTGACTCTAGGGTATAAACGTATCAAACTAAAAATTTCTCAATTGTCGAATCCTCAAAACCTGAAAGAAATAATTACGCAGTATCCTCAGACATTATTCTTTGCCGATGCCAATGGAGCCTTTACAGAGGATACTATTCACTTATTACAAGCATTTGACGAATGTGGGTTTACATTGATTGAACAGCCTTTTTCAGAACAACAAAATAGGGTGTCTGCAATAGCTCAAAAAAAAATGGAAACTCCATTTGCGCTAGATGAAAGCATAGCGAGTATTCAAGATGTTCAAGAGATGATCGATCAACAATCAGGTAAAATAATCGTCATGAAACAAGGAAGAGTGGGTGGGCTTTCAAATGCTCTTCGTATTCATGAAAATTGTGTCAAAGCAGCTGTTCCCATTTGGGTAGGTGGCATGATCGAATTCGGAGTGTCAAAAGCGTTTAATATTGCGTTGGCATCATTACATGGCGTTAAATATCCAGGTGATTTTAGTTCTTCCAATCATTTTTGGGATTACGACCTTTGTGAACCAACGATTGATGTTCAACATGGAGAAATTCTACTACCAACAACACCTGGTGTAGGAGTGAAGTTGAATCATAAGCTGGTTGAACAATACGAAGTGAGACGAAAACTATTTAATGCATAAAAAACCACGGATGGTCTAGCATCCGTGGTTTTCGTTTATTTTGAAGAATTCAAGGCTTTTGATAAGGTCTCTAAATTTTGTTTCATTAACGTGAAGTAATCTTCATTTTGAGCGATGTCTTGAGGTGTTAATACGCCTAAATTATGCATTGTTAATGCTTCAGCACCGATTTCATTTTGAATCACTTTCGTTAAATTAGAAGAGATGTTTTGTTCAAATAAAATCGTATTAATTTTCATCGATTTTGCTAACTTCACTAGTTCTGTTAATTCTTTTTGAGATGGTTCATCTTGAGAGTTTAATCCTGCTATTGCCACTTGTTCAAGACCATATGTTCCAGCTAAGTAACCAAATGCTGCATGAGACACAAAGAATGTTTTGTTGTTTGATGCATTTGCCATTTCTTTGTAGTCTGAATCCAATTGTTTCAAATCATTCACTAAAACATCATAGTTTTTTGTGTATGTTTCTTTATTATCAGGGTCTTTTTCAATTAATGAATCTTTTATTGAAGCAGCAAGATGTACACTTAGTTGTGGTGAAATCCACAGGTGAGGGTCAATTCCTCCATGGTCATGATCTTCATGACCTTCATGTCCTTCTTCTTCAGCATGGTCGTCTTCATGAACTTCACTCACTGCCATTTCCTCATCAGATACAGCATCTGCAGTAGCAATCATGGTTAAGTCTTCATTTGCTAATGTCTTTTTTGCATTATCCACAAATCCTTCTAGTCCTAGCCCAATATAGAAAAATAAATCAGCATCAGCTAATGCCATCATATCTTTTTGAGTAGGTTCGAAAGTATGTTCATTTGAACCAGCAGGATAAATGGACTTAACTTGTACGTTTTCTCCACCGATACGCTGTGTAAAATAAGTAAGAGGGTAAACGGTTGTATAAACGGTTAACTCATTTGAATTATTCGTTTTAGTTGTTGTATTAGTATCACCACATGCCGCTGTAATTAAAGCTAAAACAGCAACTATATTTAGTAAGAAAAATTTCTTCATGATTAACTCCTTTTAAATGGTAATGATTACGATTTGAAATGATAACTTTAATAGCATACAAGAAATAAAATTAAAACACAAGAAAAACACACAAAAAAAAATGACTCTTTTTCAAGAAGTCATTTTCTTTCATCCCATTCATCCGGAACAGGATCATAGCCACCTTCATTAAAAGGGTGACAACGCAGGATTCGTTTAACTGCTAAGTAAGTTCCTTTTATTGCGCCGTATTTTCTAACTGCATCAATACCGTAATGTGAGCAAGTTGGATAAAAACGACAACTAGGTGGAGTCAAGGGAGAAATAATTTTTTGATATAGCTTAAAAAAACCAATGACTAGATACTTCATCACGTATCCTTTGAATTATTTGTTTCTTTAGGTAAAGGATCAATTTTATGCTCAATCGTATACGCTTTTTTAGTTGAAAACATAAACATTAATGTTATGCCAATCATGATAATAAAAGCGACGATTATTAAAAACCAAAGGGACATTTTTTTCACTCCACTCTACTTATATGTTTAGTTTAAGTAATTTAGTGGTAAATTGAAAGTAATTAAGCATTAAAAATTATTTAGGAGTGTGAAATTTATGTCAGCAGCATTAAATAACGAACTTAACAAGCAAGTAGCAACTTGGTCTGTAATGTATACAAAATTACATAATTTCCATTGGTATGTAAAAGGTCCACAATTTTTCACTTTACATGCTAAATTTGAAGAACTTTATAATGAAGCAACGCTCCATATGGATGAAATTGCTGAGCGGTTATTAACATTGGGTGGAAAACCAGTAGCAACATTAAAAGAACATTTGGAACAGTCGGATGTAACAGAAGCGACTGGCAAAGAATCAACGGATCAAATGGTCGAAACGGTTGTTAAAGATTTTGATAAAATTATGAAATCCTTGAAAAAAGGGATGAATGAAGCCGCAAAAGATGAAGATGATATGACAGAAGATTTATTAAATGCTGTTTACCAATCTATTGAAAAACATCAATGGATGTTAAAT
>NZ_JBFUKT010000104.1:0-11143 GCF_056400705.1 Paenisporosarcina sp. P5_A11 | reverse complement strand
TGATAGAACCTAGAGCATTTTAAAACGTCATATTATAGAATGGCGACTTGAAAGTCTTAAAAATTAAGACTTGCTCTGTTAAAAAGATAGACAGAAAGGTCGTTACAATATGCGCGAATGGTATTTTGAATACGAAATACAAAAAAATCGACCAGGATTACTCGGAGACATTGCCTCATTACTAGGAATGCTTCGTGTGAATATCGTTACGATTAACGGTGTGGACCAGGGAAGACGAGGGATGTTACTTCGTGCAGAAGATGATGAGCAGATTGAACGTTTTGAATTAATTGTTTCTACGATGGATACTATTCGTGTAACTAAATTCCGAGAACCTAAATTACGTGATATTTTAGCAATTAGACACGGACGATACATACAGAGAGATGTCGATGATCGCAAAACATTCCGTTTTGTTCGGGATGAGTTAGGTCTTTTGGTTGATTTCATGGCAGAATTGTTTAAACAAGAAGGACACAAATTAATCGGGATTCGTGGGATGCCTCGTGTAGGGAAAACAGAATCAGTTGTTGCAGCTAGTGTTAGTGCGAATAAAAAATGGGTGTTTTTATCTTCGACCATGATTAAACAGACTGTAAGAAGTCGGTTAGCAGGAGACGAATTTAGCGATAACAATATTTTTATTTTAGATGGAATTGTTACAAAACAATCAACAGATGAACGTCATTTACAATTAGTACGTGAAATGATGCGTCTTCCTTCAATTAAAGTTGTAGAACATCCAGACATGTTTATTCAACAGTCGGATTACACAATTGAAGACTTTGACTATATTATTGAACTGAGACATGAACCAGATGAAGTAATTACGTATGAAATGATGGAAAAAAACCAGATGATGTCTGAAAGAGGTAGTTTTGATGGCTTCGGTGGTTTTAATTTTTAACAGGCAGGTGTTTTAGTTGACTGAATTAGCAACTCGTCTGAAAGAGGCGAGAACGGCAAAAGGATATAGTTTAGACGACTTACAAGAAATTACGAAAATTCAAAAACGTTATCTGGCCGGTATCGAAGAGGGCAACTACAGCATGATGCCTGGTCCGTTTTATGTTCGTGCATTTATTAAGCAATACGCTGATGCAGTTGGTTTAGATTCAGATGAATTGCTAGAGTCATATAAACAAGAAGTACCCTCTTCTACCACAGAAGAAGTACGACATAGTATTACATCTTCACCTTCAAGAAGTAGATCCTTATCTAAATCTTCGAACCAATTAGGCGATATTTTCCCAATGATCGTTGTTGCTTTATTTATTATTATTGGTATCGTGATTTTTTGGGTCTTCTATCAAAATATAGCGAATAAACCAGATCCAGCTGCAAGTGATACTGAACAACCAGTATCACTTGACGAGCCTGAAACAAAAGGTGAGACTTCGTCTCCAGACGATTCTGAAAAAGAAGAAACTGCAGAAGAAGAAATTCTTGTAGAAGAAACAAAGCAAACGATTGAAATGGGAACAATTGATGGTGAAACAACGAATTATTCACTTTCAGGATCGGATACAAAGTCATTGAAAATCGTCGCTCGTGGTAGAGCTTGGGTCGGTGTTCAGAATCAATCAGGAGTAGAATTGCTCGGTCGTGAATTAGCAGAAGGTGAAACGGTTACACTAGATTTAAGTGATGCTCAAACTGCTCGTATTCGAGTTGGTGCAGCACCTCAAATAGATGTGTTTATTAATGATGAAAAAGTCGAGTATGGTACACCACCTACTGACAGAGTTACTCAAAATATGATGATTCAATTTACTAAACCGCAATAGTCATCTCTAACAAGATGGCTATTTTCTTTGAATCGAAAGGAGAAAAATAATGAATATACCAAATCAAATTACAGTTTCACGAATTATCATGATTCCAATATTTGTCGTTTTTATGCTTGTTGACTTTGGCTGGAAAGAGGTTACATTTCTAGGAGCTACTTTACCGGTTGAACACTTGATTGGAGCAATTATCTTTATTTTTGCAGCAGTGACTGACTTTATCGATGGTTATTATGCACGTAAACATAACTTAGTTACCAACATGGGTAAATTTTTAGATCCACTTGCTGATAAATTATTAGTTTCTGCTGCTCTTATTATTTTAGTTGAGCTAGGGTTTGCTCCTACATGGGTTGTAATTTTAATTATTAGTCGTGAATTCGCAGTGACAGGACTTCGTTTGATTTTAGCCGACGAAGGAGAAGTTGTCGCAGCGAAGCAACTTGGGAAAATTAAAATGTGGACGCAAATTATCGCGATTTCTGCTTTGCTACTACATAATATCGTTTTCGAAATGTTCTCTATTCCTTTCGCTACCATTATGTTGTATGTATCGTTATTCTTTACAGTCTGGTCTGGCTGGGATTATTTCTATGCGAACCGACGTGTTTTACTTGATTCAAAATAGGGGTGTGATTATTCATGAATGCTGAAATTATTGCTGTAGGATCCGAACTATTATTAGGTCAAATCACAAATACAAATGCTCGTTACATTTCGAGTCAGTTAGCTGAACTTGGTGTCAATGTGTATTATCACACTGTAGTAGGTGATAATGCTGAGCGCTTAGAGCAAGCCATCGAGTTAGCTGAGTCTCGAGCAGACTTGATTATTTTCTCGGGTGGTCTTGGGCCAACAAAAGACGATTTGACTAAAGAAACGATTGCAAGACATCTTGGGACCGAGCTTGTTATGGACCAAACTGCGATGTTGTCAATTGAAGCATTTTTTCAACGTGTAAATCGTCCGATGACTGAAAATAATAAAAAACAAGCACTCGTATTAGATGGCTGTAAGGTATTAGAGAATAAAAACGGTATGGCTCCAGGTATGTTGTATTCACATGGAAACCATACTTATATTCTTCTTCCTGGTCCACCGAAAGAAATGGAACCGATGTTTCAATTAGAAGCAAAACCATTATTAGCTACTTTATTAAATCATGGAGATATTATCGTTTCTCAGGTATTGCGGTTTTATGGGATTGGTGAAGCAGAACTCGAAACAAAAATCATGGATTTATTAGAAACACAAACAAATCCGACAATAGCTCCTCTTGCTTCTGATGGTGAAGTCACTCTACGTATAACAGCTAAAACGACAACCGAAGAAGAAGCTCAGCGATTAATTCATGAAACACAACAACTGTTATTATCACGTGTAGGTGACTACTTATATGGTTACAATGATGATTCTCTAGCTTCAAGTACAACGAAACTTTTAATAGAACAAGGACTGACTATTTCTGCAGCGGAAAGTTTAACAGCGGGACTGTTTCAATCAGAATTAGCTGCTATTCCAGGAGTTGGCTCAACCTTATTAGGTGGCATGGTTACATATGCAGTTGATGCGAAAGTGAACCAACTAGGTGTATCCAGAGAAATTATTGAACAATACGGAGTTGTAAGTGCTGAATGTGCAACTGCAATGGCTACACAAGTGAAAACAATGTTCAAATCGGATATTGGGGTAGCCTTAACAGGTGTTGCAGGACCACTCGAACTTGAAAATAAGCCTGCGGGAACAGTATGGATTGCGATTATTCTTCCAAACGATGAAGTCGTGACTCATGAATTGCATTTAAGCGATATGCGGAATACCAATCGGTTACGAGCTGTAAAACGTACGCTTCATTATTTAATACAGCTGTTAACACGTAATAAGAGCCTTTAAAATAAGAAATAATGATTTTTTTAAAATTACTTTTAGCTTTAAATTAATAAGCAAAATTTAATTTTGAAGGATAATAATAGCGTAAAATTGAAATTTGGACCGTTTTCGAGGTTCAAATTTTTATTTTGGCTAAAAATAAAGCGAATGAACGTTCGCTTTTTTCTTGTGTATTTCTCATAAACCAAGTATAGTAGAGACAGAAGTTAAATTTGAGTTTGAAATTAGAGGAGGAACCATTCTTGAGCGATCGTAAAGCAGCGTTAGACATGGCGTTAAAACAAATTGAAAAACAATTTGGTAAAGGTTCAATTATGAAATTAGGCGAAAAAACGGATCGTGAAATCTTAACGACATCTAGTGGCTCGCTTGCACTTGATGTAGCACTTGGTGTAGGTGGATATCCACGAGGCCGTATTATTGAAATTTATGGACCAGAAAGTTCTGGTAAAACTACTGTTTCTCTTCATGCGATTGCAGAAGCACAAGCAGCAGGTGGCCAGGCAGCATTTATTGACGTTGAGCATGCACTAGATCCTGTTTACGCTCAAAACTTAGGTGTTAATATTGATGAGTTATTATTGTCACAACCAGATACAGGAGAACAAGCTTTAGAAATCGTAGAAGCACTAGTACGAAGTGGTGCTGTTGATATTATCGTTATTGACTCCGTAGCAGCTCTTGTGCCAAAAGCGGAAATTGAAGGAGAAATGGGAGATTCCCATATTGGTCTTCAAGCTCGACTAATGTCTCAAGCTTTACGTAAATTATCAGGAGCAATTAGTAAATCTAAGACAACTGCTATTTTCATTAACCAAATTCGTGAAAAAGTAGGCGTTATGTTCGGTAACCCTGAAGTGACACCTGGTGGACGTGCGTTGAAGTTCTATAGTTCAGTTCGATTAGAAGTTCGTCGCGCAGAAACGATTAAATCTGGAAATGAATTCATGGGGAATAAAACAAAAATTAAAATCGTTAAAAATAAAGTAGCTCCACCTTTCCGTACTGCAGAAGTTGATATCATGTATGGATCAGGAATTTCACGAGAAGGTGAAATCGTCGATTTAGGTGTAGAAATGGATATCGTTAATAAAAGTGGTTCTTGGTATGCATATAATGACGATCGTCTTGGTCAAGGGCGTGAAAATGCAAAACAATTCCTTAAAGAGAACGATGCAACGCGTAATGAAATTGCTCAAAAGATTAGAGCTGCTTACGGAATGATGGCAACTGCCTACACGATTGCCGCTCATGACGAAGAAGAGGAAGAAGAATTTGAGTTATTACTAGATAAATAAGTTTCATGTAATAGCCTGCCGTAATTCGGTAGGCTATTTTTACTTTAGTAACACTTGTGTATCCTTGACAGAGTATTTTTACATCTATACAATTAAACTTGTATAATCTCTTAAATGAAAACCATTTGGCAGTATATTGGATCCTTCCATATATGAGCCACCTGAAAATGAAAATGAAAATGAAATAAGCAAGAGGAGGTGTTCAAATGCTACTTGAAATAATCATCTCCGCTTTGCTTGGTCTTGTCGTCGGTACCTTTGTTAGCTACTTTTTTATTAAAAATGTGAACGATTCAAAAGTGACTGGTGCGAAGCAGTCAGCTGTTCTCATCGTAGATGAGGCGAAGCGCGAAGCGGAAGCTCTTAAAAAAGAAGCATTACTAGAAGCAAAAGATGAAACTCACAAATTAAGATCTGAAGCAGAATCTGACATCCGTGAACGCCGAGCTGAACTGCAAAAACAGGAAAATCGGTACTTACAAAGAGAAGAAAACCTTGATCGTAAGGATGATGCTCTTAACAAAAGAGAAGCGGGTTTTGAGCGCAAAGAAGACGCGCTAACTGAGAGACAACAACATATCGAGCAGATGGAAAGCAAAGTGGCTGAACTAGTTGCTAAACAACAAACAGAACTTGAACGCATTTCTGCATTAACACGTGAAGAAGCAAGAGGCATTATTCTACACCAAGTAGAGAATGAATTAGCAACTGACATCGCAGTGATGACGAAAGAATCTGAAACGCGTGCGAAAGAAGAGTCTGATAAAAAGGCTCGTGAAATCCTTTCATTAGCAATACAACGTTTTGCTGCAGATCATGTAGCTGAGACAACAGTCTCGGTCGTCAATTTGCCAAATGATGAAATGAAAGGTCGCATCATTGGTCGTGAAGGCCGTAACATCCGTACGCTCGAAACATTGACAGGAATTGATTTAATTATCGATGATACTCCTGAAGCTGTTATTCTTTCAGGCTTTGATCCAATCCGTCGTGAAACAGCTCGTTTGGCACTTGAAAAATTAGTCCAAGATGGCCGTATTCACCCTGCACGTATTGAAGAAATGGTTGAAAAGTCAAGACGCGAAGTCGATGAACAAATTAGAGAAATTGGTGAACAAACCACATTCGATGTGGGAGTTCATAATTTACATCCTGATTTAATAAAAATTATGGGTCGTATGCGATATCGTACAAGTTATGGACAAAACGTACTGAAACACTCTAAAGAAGTCGCATTTTTAGCTGGCTTATTGGCAGCTGAACTTGGTGAAGATGTAACACTTGCTCGTCGTGCAGGATTACTACATGATATCGGGAAAGCCATCGACCACGAAGTGGAAGGTAGCCACGTTGAAATCGGTGTAGAACTTGCAACGAAATACAAGGAACATCCAGTAGTCATTAACAGTATTGCATCACATCATGGTGATACAGAAGCAACATCTGTCATTGCTGTTCTTGTTGCTGCAGCAGATGCATTATCAGCAGCACGCCCTGGGGCACGTAGTGAAACTTTAGAAAATTACATTCGCCGTCTAGAGAAACTGGAAGAAATTTCAGAGTCTTATGATGGTGTTGAAAAATCATTTGCCATTCAAGCAGGTCGTGAAATTCGTATCATGGTACGTCCAGAGCAAATCGATGATATTACAGCACATCGTTTAGCGCGTGACATCCGTAAACGAATTGAAGAAGAAATGGATTATCCGGGACATATTAAAGTAACGGTGATTCGTGAAACACGTGCTGTTGAATACGCTAAATAAATAAAAAAGGGCTTCATTTTGAAGCCTTTTTTTATTGGAAACGAAAGAAGGAATGAAAATGAAAGTATTATTTATTGGAGATATTGTAGGATCAATTGGTCGCGATACACTAGAAGACTATTTACCAAGATTAAAAAGAAAATATCAACCAGATGTCGTTATTGCAAATGGTGAAAATGCAGCATCTGGACGTGGGATCACAAAAAAGATATTTCAAGACTTGTTATTTATGGGCGTTGACGTTGTAACGATGGGGAATCATACATGGGATCAAAAAGAAATTTTTGATTTTATTGATGATACCGATTATTTAATTCGACCAGCAAACTTTTCAGATGACGCTCCTGGTAAAGGAATGACCAGCGTGACGAAGAATGGTCATACGCTATCAGTCATTAACTTACATGGTCGGACTTTTTTACCTCCTCACGATGATCCATTTAAAAAAGTAACTGAACTCGTAAATGAAGCAAAGGAACTATCTCCCCTGATCTTTGTTGATTTCCATGCCGAAGCAACGAGTGAAAAAATTGCAATGGGTTGGCATTTAGATGGAGAAGTATCTGCTGTAGTAGGGACTCATACACATGTCCAAACAGCAGATGCTCGTATTTTTCCAAACGGTACGGCGTACATTACAGACGTAGGTATGACAGGACCTTATGATGGTGTACTCGGAATGAAGAAGGAAGATGTATTGTATCGTTTCAAAACAAACATGCCTGTGCGTTTTGAAGTGCCAAAAACAGGACGATCTGTACTCAGCGGATTTTTTGTGGAACTAGACAACCAAACAGGGAAAGCCATTTCTTTTGAACGTGTTTATATTAATGAAGATTATCCATTCAAAGGATAACTTCTTCTAACCCTCTTTGAACTTGCATATAGTGATTTATGGACAGAATAATTGTCCAACGGTCAGCAAGGACAAGGAGGAATCGTAGTGGAAACTTTAAAAGTATCTTCAAAATCAAATCCGAATTCAGTGGCAGGTGCATTAGTGGCAGTTATTCGTGAAAAAGGGTATGCAGAGATGCAAGCAGTTGGAGCAGGAGCACTGAATCAAGCTGTAAAAGCAGTAGCTATAGCACGTGGCTTTGTCGCACCGAGTGGGTCCGATTTAATTTGCTCACCTGCATTTACTGATATCGTAATCTCTGGTGAAGACCGAACAGCTATTAAACTGTTAGTTGAAAAACGTACACGAACTTAATTAAAAAACCCAATCTCAAAAGGATTGGGTTTTTTCTTGTTTGCTTTTAGGAGAAGAGAATACATACACAATTGATTTTTCTTTGAAAATTCACAGTTTCTTTGTCGAAACATCGACAATTGAAGTGAGTATCTTGTATGAATGACTAGGGTGTAAGTATAATAGAAGAATGAAGTTTTCGTCTAATGTGTCAACATGATGAAAGGGGTTTTCTAATGAATGAAGAACAACGCATACATACCTCGCAAGTAAAAGAAGTAAAGAATAAAACAGAAAAAGATTATAGCCAATATTTCCAATCTGTTTACGTTCAACCCTCTTTAAAAGAAGCAAAGAAACGTGGAAAAGAAGATATTGCTTATCATAAAGATTTTACTATTAATGCTGAATTTTTAGGTATGGGGAACGGTCGTAAGTTTTTCATTCGAACATTCGGATGTCAAATGAATGAGCATGATACTGAAGTTATGGCTGGCATATTCATAAATTTAGGGTACACGTCTACAGAAAATGTTCAAGAAGCTAATGTAATATTGCTTAACACATGTGCGATCCGAGAGAATGCTGAAAATAAAGTGTTTGGCGAACTGGGACACTATAAAAAAATTAAACGTGACAATCCAGATGTGCTAATTGGTGTTTGTGGATGCATGTCCCAAGAGGAATCTGTTGTCAATAAAATATTAAAAACTTATAATCAAGTCGATATGATTTTTGGTACGCACAATATTCACCGATTACCAAACATTTTAAATGAAGCATATCTTTCAAAAGAGATGGTAATTGAAGTGTGGTCAAAAGAAGGCGATGTCATTGAAAGCTTACCAAAAGTTCGTCGTGGTACAATAAAAGCCTGGGTCAATATTATGTATGGTTGCGATAAGTTTTGTACGTACTGTATTGTTCCATACACACGTGGAAAAGAGCGCAGTCGCCGACCAGAAGATATCATTCAAGAAATTAGGCAGCTAGCGGCGCAAGGATACAAAGAAGTCACATTGCTGGGACAAAATGTAAATGCCTACGGTAAAGACTTTGATGATATCACTTACCGCCTTGGAGATTTAATGAATGATCTCCGTCAAGTTGATTTGCCTCGTATTCGTTTTACGACTAGCCATCCACGCGATTTTGATGATTATTTAATCGAAGTCCTTGCAAAACGTGGTAATTTAGTTGAACATATTCATTTACCTGTTCAGTCAGGGTCATCAAGTATGTTAAAGTTAATGGCTAGAAAATATAGTCGTGAACAATATTTAGAGTTAGTTCGTAAAATCAAAGTCGCTTTACCTGATGCGTCCTTAACGACTGATATCATTGTGGGGTTCCCAAATGAAACGGACGAGCAGTTTGAAGAAACCATGTCGTTATATGAAGAAGTGGGATTCGAACACGCTTTTACGTATATTTATTCACCACGTGATGGTACGCCAGCCGCAAAAATGGAAGACAACGTATCAATGGAAGTGAAAAAACAACGGTTACAACGTTTGAATAGCCTTGTTAACGACTTATCAGCAAAAGCCATGAGTGCATATGAGGGGCAAATTGTTGAAGTTTTAGTAGAAGGTGAAAGTAGAAGAAATCCAGAAGTACTAGCGGGTTACACAAGAACAAGTAAGCTTGTAAACTTTGTCGGTAGTAATGACATCATTGGCAAACTTGCACGAGTAAAAATAACAAATACAAAAACATGGTCATTAGAAGGCGAATTAATTGAAGTCGTTTCTGGCCAAGAAGTGGGTGTCTCATGACAACGAAATACACAAAAGAAGATATAATTACAAAAGCAAAAGAAATCGCAGAAATGATTGCGCAAACAGAAGAAGTTGATTTCTTCAAACGTGCAGAAGCACAAATTAATGAAAACCAAAAAATTCGCGAAAAAATTGCGAGTTTAAAGAGCCTTCAAAAACAAGCGGTTAACTTCCAACAATACGGTAAAGAAAAAGCATTATCGTTAATCGAAGGTAAAATTGAGAAGATTGAAGAAGAAATTGATGATCTTCCAATTGTTCAAGAGTTTAAACAATCACAAGGTGATGTTAACGACTTATTGCAACTAGTTGCAAACACAATTTCAAATAACGTAACAAACCAAATTATCGAATCAACAGAAGGCGATGTACTGCGCGGTGAAACTGGCTCAAGAGTACAAAACACTAAGCCAGGTAGTTGTTCATAAAACCATAAGAAAACTGTTTCCTCTTAATCGAGGAAACAGTTTTTTCATTGTCCAGGTTGACGAAGTGTAGCGCCAGGTTGACGCAAGAGCACTACAGGTTGTACAAAATCTGGAAATTCTTTCGTACTGAACGGAAGTTTACTCAACTCAAACCTTCATTATGTCTTCAGAAAAAAATACAGCAAGTAAGCGTCCCAAGCGACCTGAAATCCCTTTATTACTCAGGTTTCCAGGGAGCTTTGGAAAGCACCCTGCTACATCTATACCTAATGTTTTGTTCTATAGTTCATGGTGCAGCAGGGAAAGCGTCCGGAGAGACCTGGAAACCTGTATGTGTCAGTGGAATTTATTAGGATGAAACGCTTCCCTTTCATCCTACATTCTTTAACGAAAGCCACGAAAGTATCATTCACAGAAAAGTGAGAGGGGGTCTAAGCCCGGTGACTCCCGTTTAGATTGTGTACCATAGTAATTAACACGTTGATCGTCCAGGTTGCAAGGGAGCTCTATAGCTCATGGTGCAGAAGGAAAAGCGTAAGGAGAGGACTGAGAACCTATCTTCGTCAGTGTAACGCAGCATGTATGTGTAGAAAGTGATTTACGTACCTCACACGTAAATTTAACGTCATAGGGGTCACACGCCTAGCTAACCATAAGAAAAGTCGCAAAACGAAGCGTGTAGCCCTTATTTTACTCCTATACTCATTTGCGCCAGATTCCAAATGATAGGTCTTGGCACTGTACTTAACGGTCATTAATTACAAGAGTCGTTCTTCAAAAGTATATGTCAAACAAAAATAAAGCTTTAAACTTTTCTGTTCACCTAATGGGCACATCCTGCATATCATGAAAAAGAATCGAACGAAGGAGGATGGCTTTGAAATATGTCCGTCAAATCGTAACGAAAGCAGTCGTGGCGAAAGGTAAAAAGAGAGCAGAAGCTTGTGAAACATTACGTCCACCAAATAACCCTTCTAGCATATTAGGGTGCTGGGTTATTA
>NZ_JBFUKT010000103.1:0-11166 GCF_056400705.1 Paenisporosarcina sp. P5_A11 | reverse complement strand
CATTTAGTGTAATCAAAAACGGAAAAGATAGAACTATATTCTAACAAATATGCTTTATTTCCAACTATTCTATTAAGAAAAGCCCACTTCGGACGGGCTTTGAGATATCATCACAGATTATTTATTAAAATGAAAGGCATGCTGTATTAACGCCAATATCTAATCCAAACCTAACGAACAATTGGCATGCACATCCGAGTGGACAGATTCTTTTGGTTACTGGCGGAAGAGGCTGGTATTAGGAAAAAGGAAAACCTGCTCAAGAATTACATCCAGGAGATGTAGTGGAAATACATCCAAATGTAAACACTGGAATGGCTGATAGTTGGTTTGTTCATCTTGCCATTGATCCAGATACAACAGTGGGTCCTCCTGAATGGTTCGAAAAATGCGTTAATCCTTCTTGGATTAACGCATTTTTTACGTTTTTAGTTGACATAACCCCCGAATGAGGAAGTGTCGTCTTCATTAATCAATAAGAAAAAGCTCCCATCATTACGGCAGCCGAATGTTCTGATATGAAATGGCAAATTTATTGTAGGGTTGAACCAAACTCCATTATGGTTGCAAAGAAAATCACGGAACTTAACACTATAACGGTAATTCTAGCCAAAATTCTCTTTGTTCTGTCCTGTTTAACAACTGTCAAGAAATCAGTTCATACTGGTCCAATATAATTTTTTTAAGAGCAAAGGGTTTCCAAGAATTTTTTTTTAATTAGCCAACATATAGAGTGCTATCACAGAAGTGGTGACACCTAATTTTTTTATCAGATTGGCGTTTGTAAGAAATACAAGTCGAATAATATCCAAGTTTTTCACCTCAAAAAACCTACCCCGTAATTCAAAAATTCGTTTAGTTAATTCCAAGGTGTGTGTGATGAATTTAATTGAGAAACCCTCTTTGCTTCGGCGCTTTGAGTGGACTTACTTAAGAAGTCTATAAATCGGATCAAAGAAATTTTTTTCCAAGATCTTCGTTGATTTTCCACGTTAATGACTCTCCTTTAAACCGCATTTTTTATTTTTCCTTTATCTAGCTTTTAGAGGTATTCRTTGTCGTTTATGAAATGGCAATGGTTCAAGCGACTCCACTGATGGCTAAAAACGAAAGAATTGCGATAGGTAGGGTTACTTTTTCAAACGTATTTGACTCATGTAGGACCTCCTTGGATTTGAGCTTGCASYTTTAGTGTAGTAGATGAWTATRAAGAGGATGTGAATGACGTGTTAAGACATTATTTAGAAAATRAGSTTTTTATGCGAAGTTATAAGAAATTAACAAATCAAAAATCTTACTACTAACTAACTCTTCCTCGTTAGCATATCGCCATCTTTTAATTGAAATCGATCTAAAATATCTTTGGGTAATAAGATCCGTCCTAATTCACAGCTTTTGCTAAACCTATAGAAGCACCAAGTCGACTAAGTAAGGATAGGTAAGACAATCCGGTATTGTCATAACTAATGAGATATTTTAAAGAACACATAGAGAAAGACGATTCAACCCAAAACGAAGCAGAACCATTGTCATAGTCCTAATATCCATAATTTACGAAATAGTAATACAATTACACATTCTCTTAATATAGTTTCAATAAAAACCATAAATTCCTTTTGTATGATAAAAGTAGAAACACATAAATCGATTAGGAGGATTCATTATGATGACAAAATATCAAAGAAGAAAAGCGGTATCGTTCATGTTGGCTGTTACTTGTGCCATTGTTGCTCTTTCTGGTTTCGGACAAAACTCCTTTGCTAAGGAAACCGAGTTCCCACGCGGAGAATCGGTTGACGTTAAGGTAATGTCTTATAACATTCATCACGGTGAAGGGACAGATAGGGTTTTGGATTTGGAACGTATTGCTCAGGTTATTGAAAATTCGGAGGCAGATATCATTGGCTTGCAGGAAGTGGACAATCATTGGTCTAGCCGCAGCAACTTCGAAGACCAGGCAAATTCGCTGGCAAAACGGCTTGGCATGTTTTATGTGTATGGAGCAAACCTTGATAATGCACCATTAATCGAAGGGGAACCGCGCAGGCAGTATGGGACAGCGATTTTAAGCAAATATCCAATCTTAGATTCTGAAAACCACAAACTTACAAAAATCGGAAACACGGAGCAGAGAGGCCTGCTAGAGGCGACGATTAATGTTAAAGGAAATCAAGTTCACTTTTATAATACTCACCTAGCGCTGACTTCCGCAGAACGCGAAATCCAGATTCGGGAAGTCAATGAACTTGCTGGGCAAGTTAAAGGACCTAAAATTATCATGGGAGATCTAAACGCAAAACCGGAAAGCCCGGAAATGCAGCTGATGATTTCCAATTATAGTGATGCTTTTGCTGATCAACCTACAGCTTACACTTATTCTTCAATAAACCCTACTGTGAGAATCGACTATATTTTCACAACCGATAATATCGAAACAGTCAATGCCGAGGTGATTCAAACTTTAGCTTCTGATCATCTCCCAGTGACCGCTGTTATCAAACTTAAACGAAACGAGCCATTTAATAATGGACAAAAGTAGATGGGTGACACCTTACTATTTCCGGTAAGAATTTTGGATTTTTGAGCATAGGAAACACTTTATGCACTTAAGAGCTAAACATTCACAATAAGCCAGACAGGAATACTATGAATGAATTCTCTCTTCTCGGATCTGAATTGGAAAACTACCTTGCATTAAAGACTCCGGCACCTAAGCCGATTTTCCCTGATCCCAGAAGAGAGATACATTATTTTTTTTGGGTTATGCAGCTAAAGCGTTGTCATAGGTATTGGGATGACGCAGCTTTTTTTAAATGAAGTTGCTGACTCATAAGAGACGGAGAGTAAGCAAAGGAAAATTTACTAGATTGAAGGGTGTGTAGAGGTGAGAAAGTTCGTTTTATGGAATATGATGCTCTTATTCATTATTACGATAACGTTATGTCCTGTTAACGCTTCAGCTCACACAGATAACAGCGAGGGATATTCAAACATTACGCTTGATCGTGACACCCTGAATGTAGAGCTTTATATCGACTATTTTGAGCTTGGAAGGTTGATAGATTTCGAGGTTAATCCAGGTTCCTCTAAGGACCAATTGACAAAGGCATTGGAAGATAAACAGGATGCTGTAACGGAATACCTGGCCTCCCATTTTCAACTATTCACGGATGGAGCTAAATCAGAAGGAATAGTGACGGTCACAGACATCGAAGAAAGAACTGGCCGGGATTATGCCAAAATCATGCTTGAGTTCCCCCGCCCTGCCAAAGAGGAGTCAATCCAAATTCAGTACAGCGTCTTTTTTGACGATAATGACCCAATGCACAGGAACATCGCAACCTATAACTTAGATAAAGCAAAAGGACAATTTGTTTTTCATGGGGGTGAACGGGAACTGCAAATCGGCAAGGAAACTATCATCGGCCAAATCATCCGGTTTATTCAACTCGGATTCCACCATATTATGATCGGGTATGACCACATCCTGTTTGTGATGGCTCTTGTTCTCGGTTCGCGCCGATTTTCAGATATTCTCAAAATTATTACTGTGTTTACTTTGGCCCACAGTATTACACTAGGCCTCACTGCCTTAAAGCTAATCAATCTCCCTTCCGAGATTATAGAGCCTCTCATTGCGTTAAGCATTGCATTCGTCGCCCTGGAACATTTCTTCGGATTCTCTACGAAGCTCCGTTTTGCCGTCGTATTTGGCTTCGGACTGATCCATGGAGTGGGATTTGCCGGTGCATTACAGCTGTCAAATGATGTAACCTGGCGTTCGCTTTTGTCCATTTTGTCTTTCAACGTTGGTGTTGAAGTAGGACAAGCACTGATCATCATTCTGCTATTTCCCATTCTTCTTTATATCCGCCGATTCAAATGGTCAACTGTCGTCTACGGATCGGCAACCGCTGGTATTTTTGGAATGGGATTATTCTGGTATTTCGAGCGATTTCTAGCCTAAATGCTGAATCTCTTTCCTTTTCTTATAGGGGGTGGTTCAAAAGAGTAGCTTAAGGGTGTTAAAAATACGAGATTAATAGGAGGAAAAATAATGAAACCTTTAAATGAGAAAGGGAAAACGGTAAAAGAAAAGCTTAAACCGATTACCGCGGCCGTGATGTGTAGTCTTGCTTTGGCCGCTGTCGTCCAACCGGTTATCGCAGATAATCCTAATGCAACTGTTACGGGTACGGTATTTGCAGACAAAAACGGAAATGGAGTCCACGATGGAAACGAACAGGGAATTCCGAATGTGTCTGTCTCAGATGGGAAGAGCATTTCCGTTACCGATGATTCAGGAAAGTATACACTGACGGCAAACATTGAAAGACGCGAGTCAGATATTGTCTTTGTTACCGTTCCTAGCGGATATAGCGTCCCAACAGACGAAAACAAAACACCCCAGTTCTATAAGCAACTTGGCAACCTCGAGGCCGGTGAAACACGAGAACAAGACTTCGGACTACTACTTAAGCCTGAAAGCAATAATCCTAACTTTACCTTTGCCAACGTGGCCGATGTTCACGTGGAAGCAGGGACAAATAATAACCGTGAACGATTCACATCACAGCTAGCGCAAATTAACGAATCGACAGGAAACCCGGCCTTTATCGCCGTTAGTGGCGACTTGACCAACCGGGCGACCGATGCAGAATATCAGGATTATACAGCGAGCACAGCTACATCTGCTGTTCCTGTCTACCCAGCTGTAGGAAACCATGACTTTGCCCCAGGTTCTAGCTATCAAACAAGAGTGGACCGTTACCGCAAGTATCTCGGACCTGAGTGGTATTCATTCGATTATGGTAACAGGCATTTTGTCACATTGGAAAATACATTGGGCTTCAATGAAAATGACCAATTGGAATGGTTAAAACAGGATCTCGCCCAAAATGCAAAAGACAAAGAAGTAGTAGTATTCGTCCATAAGCCTTTGAATACACCGGAAACCCCGTCACCTGATAACACGAAGAAGTTTATTGAACTACTTAGCCAGTATCAGACACGACTGGTGATGGTTGGACATACCCATGTTAACGATGTGGCACAAGATACCATTCCAGGTGCTAACCATGTAACGACTGTTTCAAGTGCTTATACGATTGATCAGTCACCGAACGGATTCCGGATGGTTTCTTTCCAGGGCGACCAAAAGAATGCAAAGTATAAGATGTATGACGTAAAACAAAGCGCAGCGATTGTCCATCCAGCGGCCGGAAGCGATGTTCCAAAGGGCAAAGTGGACATATTGGTAAATGCCTATAATACGTCAAGCAATGTCTCTAAAGTGGAATACAGAGTAGATGGCGGCTCATGGAAAAAACTGAAACAAAGCAGCGGAATGGCCTGGTTTAACCAATGGAATGCTAAAAAGGCATCAAAAGGCAAGCATGCCATAGAAGTTAGGGTAACCGACGATGCAGGAAAGGTTTGGGTTAAAAACAACACGTTCAACATCGTAGACTCTAAGCGTATCTCACCTAAGGGCGGTTCTGACTGGACGATGTTCCACGGCAATGCCCAGCATACCGGAGAGGCAAAAGATACACTCGAAGCGGGTATGCAATTAGGTTGGACCTACCGGACACCAGGTACGATTCTTACCTCCTCCCCTGCCATTGCAAATGGAATGGTTTATATCGGAACACGTGATGAAAACGGCACGGACCAAAATGCTATCCATGCGGTTGACCTGGAAACCGGCCGAAAGAAATGGGCAGTAAAAGCAGATGCCCAGGTCCAAGCATCCCCAGCAGTAGCAGACGGAGTCGTTTACGCGAATTCGATTCGCGGCACACTTTATGCGATGAATGCAAAAACCGGGGAAAGGATTTGGKAAAAATTCGTTGGCAAGGATCAAGTACAGAGATCCTGGATGTATTATTCTCCAACAGTAGCCGATGGAGTCCTATACCAGGCATACAGCACAGGCAGCGGTGGTGCAATCATGGCGCTTGATGCCAAAACCGGCGAACAATTATGGAATGCTCCTTTAGCAGGCGGCTGGATCGTTGAATCCACACCTGTAGTACAAGATGGCAAGGTATTTGTTGGTGCAGACGGCGGCTGGCTGATCTCTCTTGACGCTGCTACAGGCAAGGAAATCTGGCAAAAAAAACCAGCAGGCGGCTGGATGCACTCCATGCCTTCCATCTCAGATGGCCGTGTGTTTATGGGGTACCAGGGCGGTTTAATCGTCTCACTTGACGCCTCGACAGGCAACGAGCTATGGCGCTACAAGAGCTCAGATAAATCCTACATTCATGGTCAGGCAACTGGTTCCTCCCCTGCTGTAGCGGATGGAGTCGTCTACATGGGATTCCCTGACGGAAACGTTGCTGCAATAGACGCGGTCACAGGTTCCTTAAAATGGAAATATCGTACGGATGGCGGAATCATTTCATCAGCAGCAGTTAGTGGAGAAACCATCTTCATTGGTTCCAACGACGGAAAGCTTTATGCGCTTGACCGATTAACAGGACAGCCTTTATGGGATCATGAAATTGGAGCTTGGGTGGCATCTTCCCCTGCGATTTCAGGAAATACGCTTGTGGTTGGTGCTCATGATGGAAACCTTTATGCTTACACGCCTGGAGGAAAATCTGCCCAAAGATGGCCGCGAGTAACCGGTAAGGTGACGGATGCTGATACCGGAAAACCGGTAGCCGGTGCGACCGTTGTAGTGACCGATACCGAGGGGAACCGCCAGACTTCAGTAGCCAATGATGATGGCCAATACCTGATCGGATTAAAGCCAGGCAAATATACTCTTTCTACAAAACGAAGAGGTTTTCATTCAGACACTTCTCTCTCTGTCACGATGGTAGAGGGGAAAAATGAAACGAAGGAACTAAAGCTAAACGCCATCACCGAGCCGATTGCAGGAGAATCTCAGGAAGCTCCAGATTTTCATGCAGGAAGCACCCGCTTGGACGCAACAACAGGCAACCCGTACCATTACATCATCAATAACAAGGTAGAGGCGACCATCTCTACACAAGTGGCTGCCAATAATCAGGCAGGTACTTTCCAGCCAGGATGGCTAGGCGATCTTGCCCTACAGGATGATAATGCCATGGAAACCTTGGATTGGAGCGAGTTAATCCTTTCACCGACAATGAATGATCCGAAAGTTCCATGGAACCGTTCTGGAGAATGGCTCTCTCTTGCTGAAATTAAGACTGTAGGAAACGCGGTAAAGGCTTCAGGAGAAGCACAAATTAATCCGTCAATCAAGACGTCGGTCACTTACCAATTGCTTCCGAACGCACCGGTTGCCAAGCTAACCTTGGAATTAGAAAATACCGGAACAAATGATTTCAAAGGATACTTCCAATATTTACTCGATCCAGACAGTTCTGATGACACGGCAATAGTTCCAGGTTTTGCATCCGTTAATCCCGGCTTCAAGACTTCCGGATGGACGGGGAATTATGTGTATGACGGTCCTAAAACCGCTATAAACAGCCCGGCTCATGGAATTGCCTGGGTCAAAGACCAACCAACTGGGATCAGTGCCTTCGGGTATATTTTCGGTGCCTCCTTTGATGCAAGTGTAGCAGCAGGTGAAAAACGGACAATCAGCTGGTACCACATCACCGACTATCCTGCCGAAGGAACGAACCCGGCAGCCAATATTGAGCGGTGGGCAACACAGCTGGAAACATTGGATCCAAATGCAGCAGAGTAATCTCTACATCCACTTTCACTTGACTGTTTTATAGTTTGATAGAATACTCAACAAATTGACCCTAATGAAAAGGAGTGCCGGAGTTTTCGGCACTCCTTTTTTAAGTGAATGTTAGGCAGTAAATGTTTTATTTGAAAGGGGATGCCCTTTCGTTCTACACAATGGAATCAAATAATGTAGACCTTTTCTATTACATCAATTATGTATAGAAAGGTGAATACATATCGATTTAAGTTTGAACTTCTAAGTCCATCACCGCCGACGGGAGAAAGGAAATTCATCTATGGATTGAAGTGGAAAAAGCTTTGGAAATCCTTCTACTTCGCTGAGCCAGGCGCTCCTGCTCAACGTGGAACCAATGAAAACACTAACGGTCGAGTCCGGAGAACCTACCCAAAAGGAACCGATTTAAGCCAGATGGCACTGGAAGAAATCATCGATTTTCTCTTGAATTTCAATCAGATTCCAAAAAAGTGCATCGCTTCCGATCCGTCAGGCTGATCTGTTTTTACGCAATAGTCATGATACATACCGCCGAATGTCGCCTCCCTAGCGTCCAGGGATCTCGTTGTTCTCTTTTGTTCCACATGTAATTTCCTTTTAGTATGCCGTATTTTTTATATTTTCTTTACGAATGCTATCACCACTACTAGACAATAACGCCACTCCTTTTTTGCAGTTATTATCAAGAATAAGAAGAAATAGTCCTTAACCAGACCATGGCACCCGTCGGTAAGTTAAAACAATCCGGTCTCACAACCTATTACTTGTAATCCAATTAATTTTTAATTATTAAATTATAAATTGATTCATTAATTTTGCTCTGTACTATTTGAAATGAACTTTTTCAAAAGAGAAATGAGACTCACCCAATCCATGTCCGGAAAGGGAAACTGTTGGGATAATACCCCGATAGAGTCATTCTTTGGTCACCTTAAGGATGAGGTGKACTTCAGAAGTTGTAAACCATTTGAAGAATTGAAGCATCTGATTGACGAATACATGTATGAGTACAATGTACATCGATATCAATGATAAATTGAACTGTACCTCAATTATTAGACTAAACCTTCGATGGTAAGTAGAAATGGCTAACTTTATTTACAATATTTTCTTTATTCAGTATCAAAGAACTACTATACTAATAATAAAAACAACTTTAGGAGGTTTTCTAAAATGCTTAAAACTATTCTAAATAAAATTTTCCCGAAAACTTCTTATAATAAAACAGAAGCTATATTCCCTGCTGTTCAAATTCAGAAGATTTATCTTTTCGAATCAAATCAAAAAGAGTTAGAGGATATTATCAATTCCCCAATGCTTAGAGATAATGCTTCAGGATATATTTACTTTGTACAGGAGTATATGAATGGGTCATTTAAAATTGGTAAAACCAAATACATTGAAAAGCGCATGAATCTTTTTGGTGTGAAATTGCCTTTTGAAAATAAACTTATTTATCTTATTAAAACTTCGAATCATCATCAAACCGAAGCCGCATTTCATAAACATTTTTCAAGTAAACGCTTGGAAGGAGAATGGTTTGCTTTAACTAAAGAAGATATTGCTTGGATCAAAGCTGGTAAATATACACCTGCTATTAACCAAACTATTAATCCCCAAATAGACTCGAAGAAAAAGACAATAGCTGTAAATGAACAGATTGATGTTAAACCACTAACAAATAAACAGATTGAATTCGCTAAATCATTAATTCTGAAATTAGAGAATGAATATGAATTATTGATTGATCATTCATCTTTAACACAAACAGACTTAAAAAGGTTAAGCGTTTATTTTAGATTTAAAAATATAGGAGCTTTAAACAACTTGGTTAAAAGCGGCGTGTTGAAAGCCAGATAGTCTAGGAACATTCATTACGACTTGTTACAAGAATTCATCGGAATAGGGATTATAGTATGTAGTTGTTTAAACAGGAGGAAAAATGGATGTCCGCAAAAATGGATTGCTTTGCAAAAAGGACTGTAGCCGAAATAATACATCGTTACCTTATCTCTTTGCCAAATACTAAATACGATGATAGCGCAAAGTCACCTTCAATCGGATATAAAAATAATAATCATCGATTTAAATTTGCAACATTGCATGGTGGTGGCTCATATCAATCATTGGTTTTGCATATTGAACCTGGAAACCGTGATACTACACTGGGGAAGGAACTACAAAAAGATATTCAAGAGCTTTTAGGTTTTGAAATAAGTGAATCAAGAAATCATTGCCTTAAAACAAATGAAGTTTACATCCCTTTAGAAAAACTAGATAGTTTAAATCCAATTGAAAATATTGAAAACCTTATAATTTACGCATTTCATAAACAAGATGCACTCAGTTATTAATATGTATTCTTTAAAATAGCACTGGAGGTATACCTTTTGTCAAATCACTCTCAACAACTTTTAACTTTGCTAGAAGACTCAATTGAATTTGCTAAGCTAAATAATCATTTTAAGCGATTCAATCCTTTTAAAATATTATCGGTTGATCAATTTGAGATTCGGCATTCCAATTTCCTCGTCTGGATGTTAAATCCTAAAGCGAATCATAATCTCGGTGATTTCTTCTTAAAGAAACTTTTGGCAAAAGCCTTTGTCCATCCAAATAATTTAGAAGATGCGAACAAACTTGCACGTTTTAATCCCTTAGGTATGGTTAATCTCAATTACCAGGATGTGATTGTTCATAAAGAACTCATTACAACTATTAGTCAAAGAATTGATATATTAGTTGTATCAGAAAGTAATAAAACGGTGATTCTCATAGAAAATAAATTCTGGTCAAAAGAATCTCACAATCAATTAAAGAATTACTTGAATTTCGTCAAAAGTGAATACGCAGACTATAGGATTGTCCCTATCTTTTTAACCATGTTAGAAGATCCACCTTCTGAAAATGATTATTTAATGCTTACCTATCGGGATATTTTAAGTATATTAAAGGATTATGTAGTTCTAAACGAAGCTTTTATGAATGATGAGGTTTACTCTTTCATTTCTTACTACATAGAAGTATTGGCTGATCAATTGGAGGAAAATGACGAGTTAAACAAGTCTGCTTTATCCATTTATCAAGACAATAAAGACGCAGTTGATTTGCTGTATACATCCGTTCATAAAAAATCTTCTATGAAAGTAGTAAATCAACAACTGATTTCAACTACAACTGTTAAAACTGGAATCTTGGAAAGATTGTATCTAGAAAATAGAGAAGCAATTGACTATATCGTAAAAGTTGGAAACAGCATTATTTCCGAAGCTTTCAAATTATTTGCATCGGAAAAAGATATGGACAGCAATAACTTTATAGCCCATCATCGTCTGCCCTCCTTTGTAGAAAAAGAGTGGGCTGTTGCATATAACCGAGAGGATCTACGTCAAAAATGGTGGTTAGACCGAGGGTTAATCGCATGGTTTGCCAACAGCAACAACCGTCTAATGCTGAAAGTCGAAGTG
>NZ_JBFUKT010000102.1:0-11236 GCF_056400705.1 Paenisporosarcina sp. P5_A11 | reverse complement strand
GGTTTACTCTAGTAAATAAAAAAACCTGCTTACCCTAGAGGATAAGCAGTTGTATTTTCAAGTTCACCAAAGCTATTACTTGTCTGATTGGGGTTAGGTTAAATAAAAAAAATTTCTTTCGTGATAAAAGCAAGAGTAGCTAAAAAACACTCTTCAAAGGATTATTTTTTTTCATTAAAAGCTAAGTTTACTGCTAAGGCACCTAAAACAGATGCCATGAACCAGCTTTGAACTTTAACCAAAAGAGGTCTTCTTCCAACCCAATCCGCGACCCGCCCAGCAAATAAAACAATTAGTAAATTCACAGCAAAACTAACAGAAATTTGCACTGCTCCTAATTGTGCAGTTTGAAGAAGCAGTGAACCACTATTAGGATCCATAAATTGAGGTAAAAGTGAAACATACAAGATTGCAATTTTCGGATTTAACAAATTTGTCATAAGTCCCATAACATATAGTTTTTTTGGTGACTCTACAGCTAAATGCTGTGGCTCCAGAATTGAACTTGCCCCTGGTTTTATTGCATTCCATGCTAACCACAACAAGTAGATAACACCTAACCATTTAATAATGTCATACATTACTGGGACTAATTCGAACAAGAAGGATAAGCCCAACATAGTAGCGATTATATAAATCAAAAAACCCGTGATTACTCCTAAAAGAGAAATAATCCCGTCCCTTTTACCTTGCGTAATTGTCCTAGATATTAAATAAATCATATTAGGACCAGGTGAACAGACCATCCCTAACGATACTAGAGCAAAAGCACCTAATGTTCCTAATTCAATCAAAAAATCGCTCTCCTTTCCAAAATAGACTCTTACGCCCCTCATCTCTCTATTATAGTAAAGTAGAAATAAAATTGATATTTTATAATAATCTAATATAATCAATCGTGTACCTATACTTAGTTTCGTATAGGTTACTGAACTTGTTCAACGAGTTCTCGAACATTAATAAAAGAGTTAACCCTCAGAAACCACTTTAAATATGGGGTGTTCATTAACTTCTGATTTATGTCACCTTCTTCGGTATATGATTGACCCATTTCTTCGCATATCTGTGCCAACGCCTTATGGCTTTTTCATTATCCCTTATTGTTCATAACTCCCCCTAGGAAAATTATTCTTTTCGACAATTCAATACCTTGTAAACTCAAACAAATGGCGAATCACAGGAACGCCACACATAATAAAAAGCCTGAAGCAATTCAGGCTTTTACTGATCCATATATTGAATTAACTTCTTGATTCCTTCTTTACTAATCCATGCCTCACCAATTTTAACTGCCTCAGTTGAAATCTTACCTGTAATCGCACACACATAGGATTGACGATGTGGCTCAATGATTATTTGTGTATCATTATAGGAAATATCAATCATATCGCCATCCTTTAATTGAAAGCGATCTAAAATATCTTTGGGCAATAAGATTCGCCCCAATTTTCCAATACGTTTTGTTTGCAATCTCTATACACCTCACAGTCCACTACTCTTTTTTAATTTATCCAACTCATTTTTAACTGTTCCCATTTTTTGTTTTGCAGTTGAGACCTTATCTGCATCTTCACTCTCTTCAATGGTCTTTTGAAGAAGTGCTTTTTCTTCTTCTAACGCTGCCATCTCTACTTGGTTTTTCTCAGCTGTTAATACCYGATTCATCAATCCATCATCCTTTGGTGCTTTTTCACTGACAAATGCCTTAGCTCCATCAATGTCTTTTTCATTAAGAAATGCTGTTATGATATGGGTTTTCCGTTCTTCTGTTAGTTCAACTAAATCTCGATTCGCAAGGACTTCTTTCCATTCTTTTGCAAGTACACCTTTAGCAAAATCAATATGTGGATTTGCTACTTTCAAGATAACTTGCAGCCGATCTAATTCTTCAGGTAAATCCTGATCTGTCATATACTCAGTTAAATGACTGACTGCTAGCTCATCTTTCGCCATGTACTTGTCATAAAAACCATGTTTAATCCAGAGCTGATGCAACAACTTTGTCTCATCTTTATTTAAACGGTCATAATCCCTTTCTTCCAGAACCTTCATAACTCCTTCGGTATCTCCTAATAATCCATTCAAATACACTTTCTCTACGTCTGTTTCTTCTTGCCGTGAAGCTGAGTGTCTTTCAGACGACTCCGCATTCTTGTTAGCGCTCGTTAAAAGGATGTTCAATAATAGCGCCCCAACTAAAATAATCGCTGTTCCAATCAAAAAACGCATCTTGCTTTCTTTTTGACTTATCGGTTTTTGTTTTGTCAGTGAAGTCGCTACATCCTTACGCATTTCAGGACGTTTTTCGGATTTTTGTTGAAGAAATTGAAACGGAATAAGGTTAGGAATGGAGAATCGTTTTTTATTAGCTAATTGCTGCGCTAGTTCTTCTTGTTCTCTTTGTTTTCGCTCTTCAATCTCATCGTACAACGATTGAATGAAAGATGCCATATGATCTAGTGAGTCTAATCGTAAATAAATCATTTCAGCAAATTGAATCACTTCTTCGCTCTGTTCAAAAAAGTCATTACGTTTAGGTCGACCATACACCTGTTGTAAGTTTGTTAACGAAATAATGATTAATTCTTTCACTGCATTGAGTCGTGATTTCTCGTTTTCAATCGTAAAAGCTTGGTGTTCAATGACCAGCGCTTTTACCGATGTTTCTTCTACATCAATTACCAGGTTCTCCGTTTCCCACAGAACCTGAACTTGTTTTTCTTTAGCCAGTTGGATTAACGAAAGGTAGTATGGCAGCTTATCTTCTAAATACATCTTTTTTAATACATTAAATGATTGTAAACCTGTTACATCAAACGTATAACAGACTTGTCCAGATTGAAAGGAGATGTCTCTTGCAGGTAGATACAGATCAGATTTTTGCAGTGTTTGCATCTTATCTTTATACCATTTCTGCACTTGATTCATCTCTTGTGTGTTAAACGTCGAGAGTGGTTGTAAATAGGAAATTGTATTTCCTTCAATCTCAAATGTCCCCACCCTATTTGCAATCGTTCGAATGACCATTTTCTTATCATTCCTTTCATCTCTAACTAATCGAGGTTTTATTGAAGTTTAGGATAATTAGATAACAGTTCTTCTTCAACTTCCTGCTTAAACTTATCTTCTTCTGCCTCTACTTCACTTTCTGGAACGTCAGATTTAATTTTTTTAAACTCGTCATCTAATTCGTCTAAATAGAATACTTTTCCGGAAATAAAAGGATTTGATGTCATCACAAGTTCTCCGTTTTCAGATTTCACAAAACGTAATTC
Organism: Paenisporosarcina sp. P5_A11; assembly: GCF_056400705.1. Lineage (NCBI taxonomy): Bacteria > Bacillati > Bacillota > Bacilli > Caryophanales > Caryophanaceae > Paenisporosarcina > Paenisporosarcina sp. P5_A11. The sequence continues at coordinate 7,961 of NZ_JBFUKT010000102.1, read as the reverse complement.
TGCTTTCTCCAATTCTTGATCTTCCACATTAAATTTACTTTTCACATTCTGAAAGATTAATTGGGAAACACCAAAAATTTCAGAAGTATAAGTTAAGTAATTAGTTTCATCAAAATCAATCTCTGGAATTGCAACACCATCATACTTACAATTCCCTAGTGGACATGGTTCTGATGCGGTAGCTTCAAAAGAAACAGTTAATTCTCCTTCTTCTCCAATTATCCCGTTAGGATACTCTTCTAGAAATGGCTGAAGAACAGTTTCTTTTGCTAACTCTTGTAACGGTTCAGACAATTGACCGTCTTCTTGTTCAATTTCTCCAGTTGCAATTGCTTCTGTTGCTTTTGTTTGAAACTCACTTGCTTTCTCTTCTAACAACTGAACCATTTCATTTGCTATCTGAGCATCTTTTTCTGTAAATACATCTGTATCTGCAGGTTCCTTTTGAGCCTTTTCATTGTTACAAGCCCCTAGCATGAGTACTACAGATAAAGTTGCACCCAATATTATTAATTTCTTCATTTCAATCACTCCTTTTATCTTCTCGCATGCCTTGCCACATATTTCACTGTAGAGCCCATTGCTCTCGCAGATCCTGTAGATGCTCCAAATTGGCTCAATAACGTTGGAATGGAGAGTCCAACAATGAAAAACAGCATTCCAATTAAAAAGTTTCCATTTTGTAAATTAATTAACGTTTTCACACCCAAAACGAAACACAACAATTGTAGAGTTAACGTCAAGATATTGCTGACCACGATTTTGAGCCATAGACTAAAGAAATTGTATTGGTCATTTACAATCGTTGGAATGGCCATGACGCCTGAAATATATAAAACTACAAATAGTACAGTCCTATACAAGATAGATATGAAGAAAACAAATAAGATGGCCGATACAACTAACATTAAGATGATGCCATAACCAACTGAATTTACTGCTAACACCTGCATAATGTTATAGTGTGTAACCGGATCCGTTAACATCGTTTCAGTCAGGAGATGTGTCAGTTCTAATATCCAATCGAACAATTCCCCATATATCCCGAGTAGTATAGCTCCCGTTATGACCGCAACCACTTTTTCATAAAGTGTATTCATTCCTTCATCACCATTAGCTGAATACAGAATAATTATTTTAACGGTCTGCCAAACAAGAAAGATGGCCGTCATCGTCCATGCAAGTGATTTAAAGTTCAACATATACCCTTCGTAGACTGGATTCCCTGTAATCACTGACGAATCTATTTGAAATTTCCCAAAGCTATCAATTGCTCCAAATACAAACCCACTAACCGTCGTAAATAAGAATCCATTTGTCTGGCACATGACTTCATACCACTTACAATTAAATTGATTCGTTTCGTGATCGTATTTATCTAAATATAAAACATTTTGCATATATCCTTCTGCTCTTTTAACATCTGCCTCTTTAACGCCATTAGTACTTCGATAATCCTTTATTGTATCTTCCATAAATTCACCTTCAGCAGCCTCTACACCATTCACCATAACCATGGATAACAGCAACAGACCAAACACCAACATGATGTGTTTCTTCATCCTCCAACGCCTCCATTCATGAGGGTCAGTAACAGAATGACAACTGGAATACACACGAAGAACCCGACTCGCAAGACCACACCTTTTTTGATTTCGATTACTTCTTGCTTACTAAGAGGTTTGTCATATTGCAATTCATACTGGCGACTTGCTTGCTCCAATTGCTTTTTGGCTAGCCGATCAATGATGGTCTCAAAGAGTTGATTCACCCTTCGTTGCATCCTGACTATTCTTTGTAAGATGGTCATCTCTGTTCACATCCCTTTTTGTCTGCTGACTATGAAGCCATCTCTTGAATCACCTGTTCCCCCGAAACGAGAGGTTCCAAATCGTGGGCATCTACCTTTAGTTCACCGTCTTCGTTTATCCATGTAATCGTGGACATCAAGATTAAGAGTGGTTGATCCCCAGGATTCACAAACTCATCGTCAATCCCTGTTAAGGTCGCTTTGTATAGCGCATATACCTTGTAGGTGTCTTCTTGCTTTCGAACGGAAATGTTATAAATCTCAAGTTCCTTCATTTTACTCACATCCACGTCTTGAGACGTTTCATTTTCTGACAGGGTTTGTTCCACCTCTTTCCGATAACGTGCCGTAAAGTAGTCAATCGAACCGCCTTGTAAGGTATCTGTTAGAAACTGTTCAGTTTGAGTAAACACTTCTTTTTCTTCTGTTTGCGTTGCTTTAGTCTGTTCGACATCATTCGAAAAATCGGCATTTGTTTGTTTCAAGTCTTGATTGGCTGCAACTACATTAAAAAGAACGAGAGATAATGCCACCACAAGGATGATCAGTAAAATATTCACGAGTTTCAAGCGATTTTCCATTGGCTATCTCTCCCTTTACACGGGTTCTTTTAAATACAACATCGGATTGAGTCGGGCTCCAAACTTGTGACCTGTATGAATCTCAAAATGAAGATGGTCGCCTGTCGAGCGTCCAGTAGAACCACATTGTCCTATGACCTCCAGCTGTCGAACTTCTTGCCCTACCTTTACGCCTATGCGACTTAAATGCGCATACGCCGTAAAGAGATTGTTTTTATGCTGAATGACAATGATGTTGCCGTACGTATTATTTGGATGACTGCTCGGAAACTCCGCATACACGACTTTCCCTTCCTTGTCTGCGTAAATGGGTTCTGGACTGCTACAAGCTAAATCGACACCTTGATGGTTACTGACCTCCCCTGTGATGGGATGAATACGGACCCCGTAATTGGAATTCACTTTTACATTCGGAATGGGTTGTGCAAATTCCCCAGACTGGGTCGTGCAATTCATCGTTAACCCGCCAAGTGAACTGACCATCGCCGAAATCGTCGGTACCCAGTGGGCGTTTAAGTTCGTGGGGTCGTTCGCAGCACCAATTGGCGCGTAGACCGAACCTAAATCAACGATGGTCACGTAACCATCTTTAATGATACGGTTATGAAGGGTCAGGATGAGGGCGGTCCCTAAGACTACTAACCCGATAGGATTGACGAAAACCTTCGTTAGAAGCAAATGTCCTAGTGTCTTGGCGGTCTCCTTTGCGTTCATCTCCTCATCCCTTCCTTTTAAATCGTGATGTCGTTAATGCTTTTCTGATCAAACCACAACATTTCCGTCACTTCATTCAGTTGGACTTCCAGCTTAATTTTTTTGGAACCGGTGTAGAAAATGCCTTTCCCTGCCTGTTCTTTTTTCTTCCCATCTTTTAAAATGAGCGTTTCTCGTTCGCCTTTTGAAAACGTGTTGCCGAGCTCTTCTTCTAAATATTTCAATTCTTCTTCACTCATGGGCAAATACAAACGTTGGACGGATTGGGTAATAATTGCTTTCCCGTAGTTTCGATTCTCATCTCGAGCAGATAAAAAGTCTTCTACCGACTGAGAGGCCGTTGTAATGCCACAATTGAACGAACGGAGCACTTTCATCATAAAATAAATAAATTCCATTGCTTTTGGCACTTTGGGATCCGCGATCACGTGGGCTTCATCAATAAAAATTTCACTTGGCCCACGGTCGCCACTCATAATCTCATAGGTGGTATGCGAGAGAATGTTATAGAACAAGATTCGTTGAATCTTCTCGTTATTACTCATCTCTTTTAAGTCGTAACACACCAGGTCATTATCGATACTGATGTTGGTGTGACCGTTAAATAATTCCGAATACATCCCCGTTACATAAGTTTTGAGAGTCGTATAGAAATCCCGTACCGTATCAAATAGGTAAGGGTCTTTTTTTTGGTCTTTTCCAATGAGTTCATATAAATCTTGTAAGGTTGGATAGTCTGTTGCGGTTAATGCGCTTGTATTGGTCGCATCTGTAATGCCTTTCTCTGCATAGACCTTTTGGATATAGCCACTTAAAATCTCTTCTTGTAAGTCCGTCATGCTGTTGTACATGAGTCGAAACATGACTAACAGATTGGAGATTTTCGTTAACAAAATATTGCCGAACTCTGTCTCTTCGACAATCACTTTCTCACTGATTTTTGGCAGATCCAACGGATTAATGCGATTCCCGCCTTTTAATTGGAACTTCACCCATGCCCCACCTAAATCAGCGTAATTGCGCCCAAACTCACCTTTAGGATCGATGGTAATGATTTTACGCCCGAGCATATGCTTGTTCGTCATGTTGGCAAATAGATACGTAGATTTCCCAATACCAGAAATCCCAATGACAAACTCATGTCGATTCAATAACTTCGTATCATCGACAATTACGACATTTCCTGTCGTCATGTTTCGCCCTTTAATAAGTCCAGTTTGGGAAAACATTTCATTTTCATGAAAGGGAAAGAAATAGGAAATGGCTTCGGAATTGCTCATCTTGTAGGTCAACTCATCAACCTTGTTTTCATTCAGGGGCAGGAAGGAACGGAAGGCATCGATGGCACGGTCCGTTGGGTTATGGATAATCCCAATTTTGGAGAATTTACTTTTTACTGTGGTGGTTAATTGATCGAGTTCATCCGTAGAACTCGCCACTAAGTGAATCAGCGTGTGGAATAAGAAGATTTTGTCGTTTCGATACGCCAAATTTTTGAGCATTTCAGATGCACTGTCAATTTGCCCTTGTGAGTCAATCATGGTATTTTCATCGGCAAAGCGTGTATTCATTTTCATGCGGTTTTGTTTGATGCTTTTGACGAGCTGCGAACGCACTTCGCCTGTATGGTATTCCTGAACATAATTGATGATGGATACGTTCTCAGGAATTTCCGTGACTTGTTGGATTTTATTTTGGTCTTGAACCGGATCGTAATCAACAATGAGTAATGACCGAGTGTAATTAGCCCCTACACGTACATAAGAGTCGTATTCCGTGATGTTATCAGGCGCTAAGACCGTTAATAGTGATTGATTCATGCCTCTTACTGTTTCTTCAAAGTTCGATTCTTGTTTTTGGCTTGGGAGTAGTTGTTTGAGCCAGTTCATCATGCCACCTCCTTATTCAAATCGATTGTTCATTTGATCCTTGTAGTAGTTCAGCAATTCTTTGGCTGTATTTTTACCGATGATGACATCTGCGCTGGCGTTGGTTTTGCTGATGATGTTTTCGCCTTGGGCTTGTGCATTTTCAAAATCGATGCACGAATAGTAAAACCTCAGCAATTCATCGTTATTCAACACGTTCACGCCGAGCTTTTCGTATCCACTTAACATCTGTTCAAGCTTTGATTTTAATATGTTTGCTGTCGTATCAATCTTCAGATAGTCCTTGTCGGAACTGGTCATCGGTCTCGAGATAACCACATAGCGTTTTCGTGTCACCATGTTTTTTGATTTTTGAATCCGTTCTATTTGATTGAAATAGCCGGTTTTTAATACCCGTTTGGCATAGGAAGAATCGGTCTCCAATTGGTCATTAAACCACATCAGATAATTCGTTAAATTTATGGGTTGTGCCACCTGCATGATTTGAATTTGTTTTTCCCCTGAATCATTCAAAAACGATTGATACGATTCAAGCACGCGTTCTTTTGACAATTCATTCATCAACGATAAATTCACGGAGGATACTTCTAGCACTTTGATTAACGTGCGATTGGACGATTCGATGCAGCCATTGGCAATGTTCACTAATCCTAGTTCGGTCCGTGTATCGCCATCCTTTCGACTCATCGGCAAGTCTCCTTTCGCGTAATAAAACTCTTTCTTTCTCATGTTGGCTTGTAGTTTCCAAATCACTTTGTATTGTAAAAGTGACAAATTTTTTCGTACTGGATGTTTAGTTAATTGAAAAACGGCGACCAGCATTGTAGGTGTAAAGGCAATTAACATTAATTTCTGATCCAGATATCCAAATCTGAATAACGAATACGAAATCACGATACCTAACAAAACAAAAGGTGATAGGACGAACACATCTTGAAACGAGATATTGCCATACACATATTTCTTTGTGTCGATATTCAGTGGTAATTCGACTTTTCCAGAAGTTCGTAATCGTTCTTGTCGTTCAAAATAACCTTCAGAACGCATAGCTATCACATCTTTCTAGATTAAAGATTCGTTTGAACATACTCGATGACCGGACGAGCGAGTAAGAATAGAACCACGCCTAAAACACATAATTTAATCCCGTTCTTGAATTTGGGGGAAGATTGTTCATCTCCTGCCCACACGCCAATTGCACAAATAAGTAAACCAATGGCGAAGATGGTAATAAACGTTCCTTGCATATCGCTAAAGAGCGTATCTAAAAACCCTTGTATTCTCTCAAACATTTCCTCCACCTCCTAAAATCTTGTATTTCATCCACTTTAACAGAATTGCCATAATAAAGGCAAGTGTAATATCCATATTTTTGGTAGTTCTTTTTTCCTTTTCTAACTAGTCAATAAGTTCCTATGTTATTTTGAATTCAAGAGACTTTATTTCGAGATAACTCATTTATCAAAGAAATAAATTTTGATTTATATATAAAAAATAATAAAAGTTGAGAAGAATTAACTTCTCAACTTAGCTAATAACTGTTCTCTTTTTTCCATRAATTCTGGTGTTAATTCTTCCGTCTGTTCATCAACAGAATGTGTTTTTCGTTTTTGTTGCTGCTCAATTAACCAGTCTGGCACCGTTTCTTCTTTCTTCTGGTAGATGCCCTTTTGTCCTTGTATCGATAACCATTCTTTCTTGTCTTCTACTGCTTTCGTCAATCGAGCCGTTATGCTTTTAATCTTACCTGGCGTCCGTTCAAGTGAGTATTGAAGTGCATCTGCATATTGATAATCGGTCAAAATAGATGCATGTCCGAAATAATGATTCACAATATCCCGTACCTTAATTTCATCATCCATCAATCGCTCTTTATGTTTAATCATCACTTCTTTTAACACTGTTGGCATCTCTATTTCGTCAATTCCTTGATTGATAAGATAATCAGTCTCTTTAAAGTCAGTATCACTAAGGTCAGTATCATTAGTGTTAAAATTTTTAACTTCTTGAAGTAAAGAATTTTGATTTCTTGAAGTTAAATTTTTTAACTTCCTATGCGGCTCTAAGGATGAAGGTTTATCACCTGAAAATTGAATCGCCATCATATCTTCATTCGTCACCTGTGGTTTCAATAAATAAAGCCGATTACATTGAGACAATCCCATTCGTTTCTCTTCAAGCAATTCAGCCTTTTGTAGCTCTTTTTTTATTTTGATAACAGTCGGTTTGCTGCAATTTAAAATCTCACTTAATTGCTCATTTCCAAAGAGAAAATAAATATATCCATCATCATCAAACCACTGATTACGAATCGAAAGTTCTAGACGATCTTGTAAGAGTGCAAAAGCGATCTTCGCATCATTGCTCATTTTCTTATAGAAATCACTGGTGAAAAAAATTTTCGGTAAGCGATAAAAACGCTCTCCTACTTCTTCTTGAACACGAAACTTATTGGCCATATAAAAATCTCCTTTCGAGTTTGTTGATACACCAGAAACTCCAAAGAAGAAAATACTTATTCATGATGGATCTCATTGAGGCAATGTTACCTAATGAACAAAGGTTCACAATCGCCCATCCAAGTGCTATACTAAACACATCATTTACATGAATTTCTTTGGAATTTCTCTACCCATATACTTCGTTATTGCTGTTCGCCAAACTGTTCAATAACGAAGTGAGTAGAGATTTTTTGATTTTTTGATATATATATAAAAATTTAGGTTCAGTATACCACCCACATCCATTAAATGCATAATGATTTTTGAAAGGATTTTCCAATATGACTCAAAACAAATCGGATATTTATCAAAAAATAGGTAACGCCCTAAAAGAAATCCGAAAAGAAAAAAAGTTAACCCTCCAACAAATTGAAAAAATAAGTACACTACACGCAGCGAGTATTTCCTTAGTTGAAAACGCCAAATCCAATCCCAGTATTGGTTGGATCATTCATTACTGTAATGC
>NZ_JBFUKT010000101.1:0-11342 GCF_056400705.1 Paenisporosarcina sp. P5_A11 | reverse complement strand
AGTTTCTCCTTATCTTCAATACTTGCAACGAAATGCATTATTTTACTTGCAAATGCTGGCATTGATACTTCTTGTGTTCGCAATGTTGCAACCGTATCTAAAATCACGTGCGATTGCTGGTGAACACATTATTTGGGTAGTAGATACTTCAGCAACTATGCTTGCTTCTGCAAATGGAGAGTCCGTTTTTGAAAGGCATAAACAAGAAATGATGACATTGTCTGAACAATTAGCGGGAAAACCGTTAACGTTAATGACTACTGGTGAAGAACCAACGATATTATTACGTGATGAAACGAATGTTGCATTTATAAAATCGACCATTGATAAATTAGAGGTTCAATATGAACAAGAAAATTTACCAAAGATGATGGACTTTACGGAATCACTTTTAAAAGGAAATGAAACGGCTATTTATTTGTTCACTGATCATGTTGAGAGAAGTGAACTCCCTATAGAAAGCGACAAGGTTACATGGTTTGTTAAAGGGTCTCCAGAGAACTTGGAAAACGTTTCTATTCTGCGTTTTGGAGCTACTGCATCCGATAAAGGAATATCAGCACTGGCTCAACTTTCAAATGATACAGCTATCGTAAAGCGAGGAACTTTTGAAATAAGGTCTATGGTAAAGGGAGACGTTATTGTCAAGGAATCGGTAGAGATTCCTCCGAATGATACATTAGCTTTGTCGTTCAAGGACTTACCGAATTCGACTGGGTTAATCGCGTCTCTAAATATAGAGGATGACTATGTTGTCGATAATGAATCAACCATTCTTTTGCAACAACAAGCATCTCAAACATATGTAGATGGAAATTTACACCAACTGGTCACTGCTGCTTTTCAAGCGATGGATATTCCGGTGAGTTCTGTACCAACAGAACAATTAGCGGATTTGTCTGAAGAAGCAATCGTTGTGACGAATCAAACATCCCGACTAACTGCTTCCAAATCACCTGTTATGTTAATTGGTCGAAATGATGAAAAGGCAAAAGAAGTGAACGGATTAATAACGACTGAGCGAGATGATGTGTTTGCTTATACAGATATGTCGGATATCTTTGTTAGCAGTTTATATCCTCCATTTCAAAACTATGAAACAATTGCTCGTGTGGGAGACGAACCATTTATACAACGTTCAGAAAAAGGCGATTTAGTTATCTTAACAGATATTCAAATGACCGATTGGCCTCTTCATCCGTCTTTTCCATTGTTCTTATGGAGTTCAAGAGAACAAATGTCAGTGAACAATAACGATCTTGGCACTTTTTCTCCAAATGAGCGAAAGGCACTTTCGTTAGTGGCAGATGAATCTGCAAAAGAGTGGGAGATTTTTTCTAACAAAGAAGAATATATTAGTTCTTTTGAAAATGGTGGTCAATTCTCTGCACCGAGTCGGCCTGGCCTGTATTTCATCAAGTCAGGACAATCTGAAAAACAATTTGCCGTTGCCTTAGAACAACAAGAGAAACACATTGAAAAAGGGACATCATTTGCAATTGGCAATGCTTCACAAGATGGTGTGCAAGAAACGGTAAAAACATCACTTGTTCCTTGGTTTTTACTTCTCATTGTTTTGTTATTAATCATTGAATGGGAGGTGCAACGTCGTCGTGGGATTTCGAATTGAATCGCCTATTTGGCTCCTGTTATTGCTTCTTCCAGCAGTTTATTTTACATATGCTTGGTGGAAAAATCACAAACACTACACACGTGAACACACCTTTATATTTACAATTCGTGTAATAGCAGTGAGTTTACTAATCATTGCTATGGCAATGCCAACACTCTTATTGCCTATAAAAGAAGAGCAAATATTATTTTTAGTGGATCGGTCAGCCTCTACAGATGGTACTGAACAACAGTCAACAGAGTTTCTCGTCCAAGCACTCTCTGAAAAGAAACAACACCAAGCGGTTGGCTTATATTCATTTGATGAGAAATTTCAAACACAAGTACCCTTATCATTAGGCACAAAAGATGTTCCAGAGTTCAACGGATCTGAAAATAAGAGTTTGACAAATATTGCTGAAAGTATTCAGCTTGCAAGTAACTTAGCGAATCAGCAAAAAGCAACGCGTATTGTTTTGTTGACAGATGGATTAGAAAATAGTGGCTCCGTATCCGATCAACTGTCACGAATGGCTGGCAGTCATGTTGAAATAGATACGTACTTATTAAAGCGTCCTCAATCAGACGACGTAGCCATTACGAGTTTCGAAACACCTCCAGTAGCGTTTGAGGGGGAACAGCAACAACTAATCGTGCAAGTGGAGTCAACAAAAGCTGTAACAGGGGAACTAATTCTTTCCCAAAACGATCAATTCTTGTCAAAACAACAAGTACAAATAGAACCGGGGAACAATACATTCACACTTCGCCATGCATCAACAGGGGAAGGTCTGTTAAAGTACCAAGTTCAATTAAATATCACAGGTGATGCATTACTTGAAAACAACCAATTAACGAGTGTAACGATGGTGGAAAGTGCACCAAAATTATTGGTTGTAAGTAGTGATAAATTACCGTCACCTATCCCGACGTATATTGATCAAGATGTGGTAAAGACGGATGAGATTTCAGCTTCAGAGTTACCATTTGACTTGTCGAATTACTTAGGATACGATGCCATTATTTTTGATAACGTTCCTGGCTACCAGGTTGGTGAAGCTAAAATGACGGTTATTGAACAAGCCGTTAAAAACTTTGGGGTTGGGTTTATGATGGTGGGTGGAGATAATAGTTATGGCTTGGGTGGATATTTTAAAACTCCTATTGAAAAGCTGCTCCCCGTCGAAATGGAAGTGAAAGGTAAACAACAATTACCTTCACTTGGCCTCATCATTGTGATGGACCGTTCAGGAAGTATGAGTGGCAATAAATTTGAACTAGCAAAAGAAGCTGCAGCTCGTTCGGTTGAGTTATTAAGAGAAGACGATACTCTTGGCTTTATTGCGTTTGATGATAAACCGTGGGAGATTATCGAAGCCAAGACATTAACGAATAAAGAAAAAGCATTAGAAAAAATATTATCAGTGTCAGTGGGTGGAGGAACTGAAATCTATCCTGGGCTAGATCTTGCTTACGACAGATTGAGCGATTTAAAGTTGCAAAGGAAACATATCATTCTGTTAACAGATGGGCAATCAGCTACTCAAAATGAGTATGAAGAACTAATTACAGAAGGTTTAGCTAACAATATAACCTTATCTACCGTTGCTATAGGTCAAGATGCTGATCGAAATCTCCTTGAACAGCTTGCACAGTTCGGAACGGGACGGTTTTATGACGTTATGGATGAAAGCACTATACCTGCGATTTTGTCGAGAGAAACTGTCATGATCTCGAGAACTTATATTGAAGATAATCCTTTTTATCCAACTATAAGTGGAGATCCTGCATGGACGAGCTTATTTGAAGAAGGGGTTCCTCAATTCAATGCATATATTGCAACGACTGCCAAACAAACTTCCACCGTTATTGCTGAAAGCACTAAAGAAGATCCCGTAATTGCTGAATGGATGTATGGACTAGGAAGAACTATTGCGTACACATCTGATTCTACTGGTGCATGGAGTGGGGATTTTGCACGTTTCAATCAATGGGGGAATTTTTGGAACACCGCAGTTTCTAGATTACTACCTTCATATAGTGAAGTACCATTCGATATTCGGAAGTCCGAAGATGGCTCTTATACGGTCTCTGACTCATCAGGACAGTCATCATTTTTAGACATTGTTGCGGTAAATGAAGCAGGTGAGGAAATAGACAGTTTATCAGAACCAATTGCCCCTGGGAAAAGTAGAGTTTCTTTTAAAGCAGATCCAGGTCTCATTTTTTTACGAATATCAAATGAACAAAACAGTATGTATCAAGCTGGGATTTCGATCCCCTATAGTGAAGAGTATAAAATTCAGCCACCGAATAAAGGACTCTTGCAAGACATTTCTAACCGTACAGGTGGGAAAGTAGTAACAACAGCTGAACAGGCTATGCGAGATATAGACTTCGAAAGCTCAGAGAGTAAAAGCATTCAATTATGGCTGGTATTAGTTGCTATGTTGTTATTTTTTGTAGATATTACATTAAGACGATTTGGATGGGGAATGCTTTCACGATTGCCACAAGGGTTGAAACGTGAAAAACCAGAATCACTTGCAACTCAACATGATACAAATGTGTCTCAACTATTAAAAGGGAAAAAGAAGAGATGAAATAAACAACAAGATCATTCGGTACTATGCGCAAAACAAGAGGTGAAAAAAGGTTGTTCCAGAAGTGTTAAACTTCTTGGAACAACCTTTTATAGTGGAATGACGACTGTTGATTTCTTATAAGAAATTGAGGCAATAAAGAAACAAATTACTAATATTAATGTACCTGCCATATAAGGGAAACTCATATTGATATCAAATAGTATCCCAGCAAGGGCAGGGCCAATCATATTTCCTAAACTCATATAAGCATTGTTCATTCCAGCGGCAAATCCTTGCTCATTTCCAGCCTGTTTAGAAATCAATGTATTAACTGCCGGTCTTAGTAAAGAAGCTGCTGTAAAGAACACGCTGGACACGATTAAGATCGGCCAGAATCCATCTACGAAAAGAATTGAAATCATGGCAAGTGCAGAAACGAGTAGGTTCACAAGAATCACTTTAATTTCCCCAAAACGGTTAAACAGCTTATTAATGACAAACGTCTGAACAATCACACCGACAAAACCACCCACTGTTATTAAGGCTGCAATTTCGCCTGGGGTAAACCCATACTTTTTATCAACATATAAAGCGATGGTAGCTTGGAAATTGGCAAGACCAAACGAAAAAACAAGGACGACGATTAACATAACAAAGTATGGTGTTTTCGTTGAACGTTTCATTTGTTTGATGATGTTTTCACGTTTAACGATTAGATCAGTTTTCACAACAGTTGGCTTAGTCTTTGGAAGAACAACCATTGAAATCGTTGCAGCAATTAGAGCTGCGGCGGTTGCAACGTAAAAAGGAAAATGGATGCTTACTTCTGCTAAAAATCCTCCAATAGCAGGTCCAATCATAAAACCAAGAGACATGGATGCGCCAAGCAATCCCAACCCTTTACCACGTTCTTCTTCAGTTGTAATATCAGCTACGAATGCCATCATAGGAGGGACGATAAAGGCCGATCCGACCCCACTAAAGAATCGTGCTAAAAATAAAATCCATAATTCTGATGCAGCACCGAACATCAACTGAGATAAACCGAAAATGATAAGACCTACAATAATCAGATACTTCCGACCAAATTTATCTGACAAGTCGCCAGCTAAAGGTGAAAAAAGAAATTGAGCAAAAGCAAACATGGCGATTAAGAACCCAAGAGCTTGACCAGCTACCCCAAACGTATCTAAATATGCAGGCATAATTGGAATAATTAATCCGATTCCTGACATAGCAATAAACATATTAAACATTAGTACATATAGCGCAAAGCGATTAGATTTACTCACTATATTACAGCCTACTTTCTATTGGAAAATGTTTCGAGTCTCTAAAATTTTAACACAAAACTAAAAAAATGCTAATAAAAAACCTAACAAGTCTGTTAGGCAAGTTTCAGTATTCTAGAAGATGCTATTAGTTTAATGAAGTATGATTTAGTTTTTACTAGGTCCTCAAGATTGATGGATTTCCATTTGTCGAGCTAGAGTAGGCTACTACGCTTTTCTTTATGTCTAGCTTCAAGCACCAACTCGCGGGCCCCTTTATGGGGTCAGAAAGGCGAATCTTCGCCTTTCATTCTTCCAGAGCCGGCGTCGAGCTAAAGTGGTGCTTTAAGCTTTTCGTTATGTCTAGCTCCGTAGCCTAGCTCGCACCTCCGCTTCAAGCCCTCATTCGAAAACGCGTTTTCGATTCGGTCTTTCCACCGTCGGAGTCGAGCTAGAGTAGGCTACTACGCTTTTCTTTATTGAGCGTCCATTTTAAATTCTAGAAATAGCTCATTATATTTCCCTAGAGTTTCAACACCTAAATTTTTATAAACTTCTAAGCGTTCACGCATTACTTCTGTCGGGTAGAAACGTTCATCTCCAGTTACTTTCGGGTCCATTAATTTAATGGCTTGTTCATTTGGCGTCGAGTATCCAACATAATCTGCATTTTGTGCAGCGATTGTTGGGTCTAACATAAAGTTAATAAATTGATGTGCGCCTTCAACGTTCGCAGCGGTTTTCGGGATGATCATATTATCGAACCATAAGTTTGAACCTTCTTTAGGTACAGCGTAGTCTATATCTTCATTGACATACATAATGTCAGCTGCTTGACCTGACCAGACAAGTGCTACAGCTGATTCACCACGGCGCATTGTTTCCACGATTTCATCCCCAATAATGGCTTTAATATTAGGAGACAAGGTTTTTAGTTTATCGGTAGCTTCTTGAAGTTGTCCTTCATCCTTTGTATTGAGTGAATATCCGAGTGTATTTAACCCCATACCCATGACTTCTCGAGCACCATCAACTAAAATTACTTCTTGTTTTAGGGAAGGGTCCCATAAATCCTCCCAACTTTCAAAAGTTTGACCATCTAGTAAACTCGGATTAAAGGCAATTCCTACAGTTCCCCAGAAATAAGGAATGGAATATTTGTTTCCAGGATCGAAAGGTAAGTCTAAAAAGTAAGGATCTATGTTTGTTAAATTCGGAATTTTACTGTGGTCAATCGGAATAAGCAAATCATTTTTTTTCATTTTTTCAATTGCATATTCAGAAGGCATCGCAACATCATAAGACGTTCCACCATTTTCGATTTTCGTCATCATGGCTTCATTGGAATCGAACGTTTCGTAGATTACGGTTATTCCTGTTTCTTTCTCAAATTGCTTTATTGATTCAGGATCAATATATTCACCCCAGTTATACACACTAATGGAGTTGTTACCGGATCGTCCAGAGGTTTTGTCTAACTGGAAATTGATGATAAATAACACTAAACTAACAACCAAGATTGCAACAACAGCACGAATGATATCTTTCATTTCGGCACCCCATTTCTAAGTGGGTTTTTCGCCCGGTTTGTCACAAAATAGTACCCAAGTACTAAAAGTAACGTGAAAATAAATATCAAACCAGACAATGCATTAATCGTTAACGTAATCCCTGCTCTTGCCATTGAATAGATTTCAACTGACAATGTCGTAAATCCGTTCCCGGTTACGAAAAAAGTGACGGCAAAATCATCTAACGAATAAGTTAGAGCTAAAAAGAATCCAGCAAAAATACCAGGTTTAATATAAGGAATAATAACCCGAGTTAAGACATCTCGTTTTGACGCACCTAAGTCAAGCGCCGCATCAACTAGTGTACTGCTCATTTCTTGTAATTTAGGTAATACCATGATTACAACAATTGGTACACTGAAGGCGATATGGGAAATCAACACGGAAGCGAAACCTAATTTCACGCCGACCATTGTAAATAATATTAGAAACGAAGCACCAATGATTACGTCAGGGCTAACAATTAATACATTATTTAATGATAAAAGGGCATTGCGCGACTTGCGTTTTTGTAAATAAACAATCCCGATTGCACCTATCACGCCAATTGCAGTAGAAATAAGCGCAGACAATAATGCGATAATAATGGTATTGATTAAAATCATGATAAGTCTTGTATCCTCAAAAACTGCAGCATAATGCTCAAAAGTAAACGATTCGAAACTAGACATCGTCCCACCGCTATTAAATGAGTAAAAAATCAAGTAAAAGATAGGGGCATACAGAATGACAAAGACAAGTGTTAAATACACTTTTGAAAATTTACTTGTTGTGTCCATTTACAAGCTCCCCCTTGTCCTTCTGTCCAGTTAAGATCATGATAATTACCATGAAAAGAATTAAGAATACGGCAATCGTAGAACCCATTCCCCAGTTTTGAGTAACTAAGAACTGTTGCTCGATTGCAGTTCCTAGCGTTATTACTTTATTGCCAGCAATTAATCGAGTAATCATAAATAAAGAAAGGGAAGGGATGAAGACTGCTTGGATTCCTGATTTTACTCCGTTGATTGTTAACGGGAATATCACTTTTGTGAATGTATTCCAAGTTGACGATCCTAAATCACGTGCTGCATCAATTAATGTGGGGTTCATTTTATCAAGCGAATTAAAAATCGGAAGTATCATAAATGGGATGAAAATATAAACGGATACAAATATGAAACTGAAGTCCGTGTATAAAATTTGTTGTTTTCCAATACCAAACAGTTCCAAGAATTTATTAATTGGACCGAAAACGCCAAATATGCCGATAAACGCATATGTTTTTAACAATAAGTTAATCCAAGAAGGAATGATAATTAGTAATAACCATAATTGTTTATGCTTTGTTTTTGTCAGCCAATATGCTGTTGGATATGCAATTAATAGTGTGAAACCTGTAATTACCAATGCATACCAGAAAGAGCTTAAAGTTAATTTTAAATAGACAGATGTAAAGAAATTTTGGTAATTCACAAAAGAGAAATTTCCATGTAAGTCGAATAATGAAAAATAAACTACTAAAACAATAGGGGCAACGACAAAAAGTAACATCCATACAACATAGGGTATTAAATAAAACGACCGATTTGAATTAGTTTTCATTTTGTCGTACTCCGTAAGAATCCAAGCGCTTATCAAATTCTTCTTCTGTTTCATTTAAACGCATAACATGAATCGCTTCTGGGTCAAAATCTAATCCTATTTCCTCTCCAACTGCAGCCCTTTTCGTCGAATGAACGAGCCATTCATTGCCGTCTCTATCAAGTGTTGACAATTCAAAATGAACACCTCGGAATAATTGTGTATCCACCTTTACTGTTATTTTTCCTCCATCAACTGCCGTAATTTCTAAGTCTTCTGGACGAATGACAATATCTACTTTTTCGTTTGGATTTAAGCCTTTATCAGCACATTCAAATTCATTTCCTCCAAATTGAACACGATAATCGGCAATCATCACACCTGGTACGATATTAGATTCTCCGATAAAATCAGCTACGAAACGGTTAATCGGCTCATCATAAATATCCATTGGTGTGCCACTCTGTTGAATTACCCCAGTATTCATAACGAAAATTTCATCCGACATTGCTAGTGCTTCTTCTTGGTCATGTGTAACGAAAATGAAGGTCTTTCCAAGTCGTTGTTGCAACTCACGAAGTTCATATTGCATTTCTGTTCGTAATTTTAGATCAAGCGCAGATAAAGGTTCGTCGAGTAAAATGACTTCCGGATCATTGACAATTGCACGTGCAATCGCGACACGTTGTTTTTGCCCACCTGACATTTCTACGATTTCACGATTTTCAAAACCTACTAAATTTACAAACTTAAGAGCTTCTAATACACGACGATTAATTTCTTCTTTTTTTAATTTTTTAATGCGTAATCCGAAAGCGATATTTTCAAATACATTTAAATGAGGGAAGAGAGCATAGTCTTGAAAAACCGTGTTGACTTGCCGTTCATTCGCTGGCACTTGATTAATTTTTTTTCCATTAAAATAAATTTCACCACTAGTGGGCTCCATAAAACCTGCAATCAAACGTAAAATGGTCGTTTTCCCACAACCTGATGGACCGAGTAGTGTGTAAAACTTTCCACGTTCTATTTCAAAGCTAACGTTATCTAAGACCGGTGATTTTCCATTGTAAGATTTTGTAACATTGTCGAATCGTATGATCGTCTTGTCTGTCATGATTGACCTCCTATGTGATAAAAAAATGTGTAGGCACAACTAAAACTTCTGAAAGGTCATCATGGTTAGTTGTATATTAATGATGATATGAAATTTTATAATATAAAAATCCACCAATTTGCAAGTTACACCTACTGATTGCTATGTAGCTAAACTCTTACTTTATATTGAGTTTACTATAAATGACTTTTATTATACAAAAAACTCCAATTCTTTCAAGTGAATTCAAAAAACTTCCCATCCGAGGATGAGAAGTTACTTGTATTGATCTCTTTTCCATTTTCTGGATTTTTTCCAAAAACTTTTTGCACCTGTTGTTGCAAGTAAGATGATTGATAGTGAAATACCAGCTAATGCTGTTATTAATGAAATCCACTCGAAGAACGAATAGCCAGGAACTTTCGACCAATCCGTTTTACCTTTCCAATCTTCGATAACTAAGTTCATTCCATAAATACCAGAAACCACTGTAAAGACAGTAAGCATGAATAACAACATATTATGCCGTTTATTTGCTTGGTTTTCTTGTGCTCGGTAAAGCTCGTTTAATGTTTGTTTCACTTCTTCGTATAAGGTATTCAGATGGAATATTTCATGGTATGTTTGTGTTAATTCTTTTCCTTCGCTTCGTGCAGATACTTCGCCAAAATAATAGCGAGCAGAGAATTTCGAAATTAATTCGATTAACTCTTCTACATAATCTTCATCTTGTTTCCATTGAACCTGACTATATTCAAACGACATTCGGAGCAACATGATCTTATAAAAGTAATGAAGCATTAAATTATAATGATGAGTCCCCATAAATTGTGAAAGTGGTCGATCTAATTGTTGTGGCGATTTTAAGGATACTGTAATTTGGGCATGGTCTGAAGTAACCGTATAGGAATCTGGGGCCCAACGATCATGAAGATGCTTATTTAAATAACGCTCTATATATTCTTGATTTGTACTAGACATAAAGGGTTTTCCTTCGGGATTTTTCCCATCAAGTTGACCCATGCGAAATAAGTGATCATTGCTTATTTGATGTTCACCATCTGTAATGAAAAAACCTGACGAAAACATACGTTCATCTTCAAAGAAAGGTAGACTTCCGAAATATCCTGCTCGTTTTTCATCATGGATAATGAATGATTTGAGAGAAGGGCAAAGATAACCGAAAACAAATTCATTTGTCGTATGAAACTGACGATCACCCTTGCGAATTATTGAACCTTTTTCCTCATCGAGTTTTGGTTCTAATACACGAAAATGATTCATAAAATCAAGCACTTCGCATAACTTTTCCTTTTCTTGATCCATTTCTGTTCGAATCGTAATTAATCCAATCCCAAATGGACAAACCATAATATCAATACTGTTAATTAGAAATGAAAAAGTTGTGTCATGTACTTCTAAAGAGAATGTCTCATTTACTTTCTTGGAAAAACGTAAAAATCCTTGTTGATCCGTTCGGAGAGGAAACAATTTATACTCTAGAAAAGGTAAAAAATATTGGTCCAATTCTTCATGTTGAACTTTAATGTTTTCTCCGTAATACTCTTCCTCTAAATCTCTTTGATCTAACGAAAAAAAGGTGAAATGATTTTTTCGTAAATGCTCTACAAGATTTCCCCGC
>NZ_JBFUKT010000100.1:0-11485 GCF_056400705.1 Paenisporosarcina sp. P5_A11 | reverse complement strand
TCTCCGAACAGCTCTGATACAACTTCATGAAGAAGGGCTTTTGCGAATTCATCATTTTGTACAGATGGTGTAACACGATCATAAGTCAAACGAACCGTTCCACCAAAAGCGGCTGCCACGTTGGAAGCAATCTGCTCAATTCGTTTTGGCATTTCTTCTCGCGTAGCCGGAAGTAAAGTTCGTACCGTTCCGTTTACCGTTACAGAATTCGGTAAGATTGTGCCTTTCGTACCGCCTTGGATTTGTCCAACACTTAATACAACAGAATCAAGTGGATCAATTTGACGACTCACGATTTGTTGAAGTGAAACAAGCACTTGTGCTGTAATCATCACTGCATCAATCGCTAAGTGTGGATGAGCGGCATGGCCACCCTTTCCCGTCACTTCGAGTTCGAATATATCTACTGCCGCACCACTGAACTTTGCATTCGATGTACCGAATTCGCCAACTCTCAATGCTGGGGCAACATGAAGTCCTGCCATTAAATCCATCGACGGGTCATAGAGTGCACCTGCATCAATCATTGCTTTTGCTCCTGCCCCTACCTCTTCGGCAGGTTGGAAAACCAGTTTCAATGTCCCTCGTTCAAGTCCGATCATCGAGTTGACTTTTGCGACTCCCAGTAAATTGGTCGTATGAACATCATGGCCACATGTATGCGCTACATTGTCACAGACACTTTTGTACTCTTCATCTATTTCGTCCGGCATTGGCAATGCATCCATATCAGCACGCAAGCCAATGACTCGACCAGGGGTTGTCCCTTTCAAAACACCGATAACACCTGTGCCTCCAATCCCCTCAGTTACTTCATATCCCCATTCACGCAAATACGCTGCGACGATCGACGCTGTGCGTTTTTCCTGGAAAGCTAGTTCAGGATGTCTTCTTAAATCTCGTCGAATGACGACCATTTCATCAAATACGGCGTCAACCGCTTCAACCAAAGCCGGATGAAGCTCTTTCACTCGGTCAAACGGATGGAGTCCCGTTTTTAACTGGCTCACTATGCTCAACTCCCTTCTCATTCATCTTTTCTTCAAATGTAAATACAAGTGCAGCCATCAATTTAATATTTTCGATAAAATCATCAATTCGTATATTTTCATTTGGTGCATGTGTATAAGAAGCAAAATGTCCAACACCGAAGGAAACTGATGGAATGCCGAATCGTTGGCATAAAACATACATTGGCCCTGTACCTGGTGTATTTGGAATCACATTTGGAGTGAGCTCGCTATATTTACCGATCGTTTCGATGACTGCTTGAGCCAATTTTTCGGAAGGATGTGTACGCGCCGCTTCTTCAGTTCCAAATATGCGAATGCCGATGTCATCGTACCCGTTATCATCTAAATAGGAACGTAAATCTTCCAGTAATTGATGTGGGTTTTGTCCAGGGACCAATCGGAAATCAATTTTGGCAAATGCTTCCGATGGCAACACCGTTTTCGATCCTTCCCCTGTGTAGCCCGATTGGATCCCGCAAATATTACATGTTGGTTCATATATGTGTTTCGATTTCAATTCCTCACCCGTTAAACCATTTACAAATTGCTTGACTCCCAAGTGCTCTAATGTTGATTGTTCCTCTAATAGGTAGTGAGAAAGCAACTCCCGTTCTTCTTCCGTTATGGGATTGATGGAATCATAAAAACCGGGAATGAGAACACGCTCATTCGAATCTTTCAATAAATTCAACGCCCATATTAATCGCCATACCGGGCTCTCGATAATGGAAGCCTGAGCAGAGTGAAGGTCCGTGTTTGCACCTTTGACGAAAAGTTCTACATACAACATTCCTTTTACGCCTAGGGATACTTGTAAGCGATCATCTGCATCACGATAGCCAAATTCCCAAACACACCCGTCTGATTGAATTTTGTCTTGATGCTTATCAGCAAAATCAGCTAAATGAATACTGCCGATTTCTTCTTCACCTTCAAAAATAAACTTGATATCAATTGGCAGTTCACCAGTCACTTGTTTGATTGCATGGATGGCAGCTAAACGAGCAATGAGATTTCCCTTGTTGTCCGCAACTCCACGGGCATATATTTTCCCATCTTTCATCAATGGTTCAAATGGAGGTGAATTCCATAGTTCAATGGGATCTTCAGGTTGTACATCGTAATGATTATAGAAACTTAATGTAGTTGGACTTTCACCTTTCAAATGCGAGTAGACGACTGGATAACCTCTAGTAGGCACCAATTCAGGTTTTGTCTGCAATGCTTTTTCAAAAAGGGCTTCCAAAAAATCCGTGCTTTCCTTCATGCCACGTTTTTGTGCAGCGACACTCGGAATCTGGCAAAAATCAGTTAGCCATTTAATATATTCCTCGCGTTTTTCGTCAATAAATGAAAAAATTCGTTTGTCCAAAAACCTCATCCCCTTTTTGGAAAAATACCATAAATAATTTCTTTAACATTACTTAAATCGAAATATTTTGTCAATCTATTTTTTAACTATTTTAAATTCATTGATTTATCAATCTATTTATGATTAAGTTATTTATACTAAATAACGATTAAGGAGATGCATAGGTTTTGTCAGACACACATGAATTTTTATCCTCACATATTCAAGAAATACAAGATGATTTAATATCACTTGTAAAAGCCGAGTCACCCAGCATGCAAAAAGATCTAGTTGATATGACAGGAAATTTGTTAAAGGACATTGTCCATAATAGGCTTGGTAGCGGTTACATTTGCAAAGTACATCCACAAAAAGACTCTGGTGATCATCTTCAATTTGAAAAGAGAGAAACATCAAAACCACGTATATTATTCCTTAGTCACTTTGATACGGTTTGGCAAAAAGGGGAACTTCCAATCCGCTTCGACGAACAATTATTATTTGGACCTGGTGTTTTTGACATGAAAGCAGGATTACTCTCATCAATTTGGGCTGTTACTTCATTAGAGAACACACTAGATACTTTGCCCATTTCACCTGTATTCCTGTTCACGTCAGATGAGGAAACAGGCAGTCTGTCTTCTCGTAGCTTAATTGAAGAAGTGGCGAAAACATGTAATGCCGTATTTGTCATGGAACCTGCTGAAGCACATTCGCATGCACTTAAAACAGCCAGAAAAGGGATTGGCATGTACCAGTTAGCTGTAAAAGGTGTAAGTGCACATGCAGGGAATCATCATGAAGATGGTGTTAACGCGATCCTGGAAATTGCTTATCTCGTTCAGCAACTAGAAGAACTTACGGATTATTCAAAAGGGACTACTGTAAGTGTTGGAACAATTAAAGGTGGAACAACAAGCAATGTTGTCCCGGRACACGCCTCCATCGACATTGATTTCCGTGTGACTACCCTGGATGAAGCAGATCGAATCATGCAGACGATTGAACAACTGAAACCAAAAAACCCGGTAGCCAAATTGACGATTACAGGTGAATTAAATCGACCACCTCTTGAGCGAAACGAAGCAAATCAAAAATTGTTCAAACTTGCGAAACTAGCTGGCCAGAAAATAAATATTGAAATTAAGGAATCAAGCGTAGGTGGAGGAAGTGACGGGAATTTCACGTCTGCACTGGGCATCCCGACAATTGATGGATTAGGCATTCCGGGTGATGGTCCTCATGCCAGACATGAACATATCCGATTTGATTTATTTGCACAACGTTGTGCTCTAGTCGCAGAACTATGTATCGTCTATGCACAAAATTCATCAACGGATTTGAATGAGAAGATGACCCCACAACAAACATCGTGAAGTTTCACATACAAAATTTTGAAAAGGAGTAAAGAAAAAATGACAACTACTCTTACCGAAACTAGTTTAGATAAACAACTCATCGTGTGGAGACGTGATTTTCACCAACATGCTGAATCGGGATTTTTGGAAATGCGGACCGCTTCGATTGTGGCGGCTTATCTGACACAACTCGGGTATCCATTAAAAGTGGCTTCAGAAGTAATGATTGCAGACGCTCGAATGGGTGTACCTTCAAAAGAAGTATTGGATAGTCATTATAAGTGGGCAGAACAAAACGGCGCGAATCTGGAATGGTTGCCGAAATTTGCCGGTGGTATGACAGGACTTGTAGCAACTCTGGAAACTGGAAAGACCGGAACTACAACAGCCTTCCGTGTCGATATGGATGCCCTGGATATCCAGGAAGACCTGTCTGAAGATCATATTCCATTTAAAAATGGATACGCTTCAGTAAATGCCAACATGATGCACGCTTGTGGACATGATGGACATACTGCCATCGGACTGGGTTTAGCCACCATACTTATGGAGAATAAAGATTCGTTGACTGGAACGATCAAATTGATTTTTCAACCGGCTGAGGAAGGTACGCGTGGAGCAAAATCGATGGTTGAAGCGGGAGTAGTCGACGATGTCGATTACTTTATCGCCACTCACCTTGGAACAGGAATTCCTACAGGGAGCTTTGTTGCCGGCAATGCGGGATATCTGGCAACCACTAAAATGGATGTGAGATTCAGAGGGTTTGCTTCCCATGCTGGGGGGAAACCCGAGGAAGGACGCAATGCCTTGACGGCTGCGGCTTCTGCAGTATTGGGACTTTACGGGATTCCCCGTCACTCAGCAGGTGCATCACGCATAAATGTTGGGGTCTTGCAAGCAGGCAGTGGTCGAAACATTATCGCTCCCTCCGCTTTCCTGAAACTTGAAACCCGTGGTGAAACGACAGCGATTAATGATTTCATTCGAGGCCAAGCTCTGTCTGTTTTGGAAGGTGCAGCAAAGATGTACCAAGTGGATGTTAACGTGGAAGTTGTCGGAGGAGCACTAAGTAGTGTACCGAGTAAAGAGCTTGTTGAGCGGGTAGCTGCTGTGGCTGAAGCTTATCCCACAATAACGAATGTCATCAAGTGGTCAGAAGGTCCCTCGGGTTCTGAAGATGCAACGTACTTTATGAACCGGGTCATGGAGCTAGGTGGGAAGGCAACTTACTGTGTGGTCGGCAGTGATATTTCAGCAGGACACCACAACGAACGCTTCGACATCGATGAATCGTCATTGAGAACCKGAGTAGATGTTTTGTATCGTGTTGCACTTAAATTGAATGCATGATAAAAAAATCCGGTCAAAGTGGCGTAAGCCGTTCAGTTTTGAAACACTTTTTCTAAATTACAACCCTAAATAGACACCCAATTAGATATACAGTTGGATGTCTATTTTTTATTGATTTATCTAGGTTTACATCTACTTTACTTTCCAATTGCACATACAATTAACAGTTCAAATAATAGGATCTAGCTTTGCATCCTTTTTACAAGCTATATTAGATACTTATCCTTGATCATTTTCACATGATGAAGTTCATGACCTGCAATAATGTATGCCAGAGCACTTACGGAAATTTCGCTGTTGTTCGCGATTCCTTTTCTATCCCGAACTACTTCAGACAATCCACGCACTAGAGAAAGGGTTGAATGCCTTACTGTAGAATATTCTTCAAGCAAATCTGGGAATGAACGGGAATGAAATAAAGCTTCTTTTACATATTGCTCGTCATCATAGCCTGCAAGTGGCGTTTGATCTCCTCTTGCTATCCGGAGAATTCTGTAACTCATAATTCGTTCCGTGTCTGCGATATGGCCAATAACTTCTTTCAGTGTCCATTTCCCTAGTGCATAACGATAATTCGCTTGTGTTTCAGAAACATCCGAAAGCAATGCAGTTGTGTTCTCAAGGTGTTTGATTAGCGTATCTTCAAGAGACCCCTCGGAAACTAGATCAATATACTTTCCATAATAAGCGGGAAATTCTTCTTTAGTTGGTTTTGTCCACATCGTGTTTCCTCCTCGTTACAATCACAAGTTACCAATATTAATGAATGAATAATAATTTTATGTATTTAGCTCATTAATTACTTCCTACCAATGTTTCAGCAAGTTTAATATTTTCCATTAAGTAACTCGGTATTGCATCATTATTTAATATTTGATGAGTTGACATCCAACAAACACTGTCTACTTCATCAGGAATCTTCGCATATGCCTCTCCAGATTGGTGATCGCAAAGAAAAACAATGTCGACCACATGTAAACCCAAATCTGTTACAAATGAAGAACTATTAACATATCTAAGATTTGAAACCTAGTGGTCACGTTACTTATTTATATACAACATAACCTCATCCATGTATGATAGGTTTTCCAGAATCGACTTTAAGACATTGAATATCAGATGGTTTTTTACTATTTTCAATCCATTCCAAAAATACCTTTTCAGAGACAACCTGCTGAATTTGACTAATCATGGCTGTACGGTTTTTTAATCTATATTGAATTTCCTTCATTTCATTAAGAAAACATTCAACATATTTGTAATTTGCATTATGTTTCTCAGACAAAATAACGCCCTTTTCTACCATCTCTGTATAAAAGCAAGGGCTATCTAATATAGTGTTTTGACCTTGAGATAAATGAAAATCAACTAATAACCAATCGATATCGTACGCTATTTTTCCAGCAACATTCGAATTCAAATTTTCAACTTCTGAAGAGGTTAATAATGCCGATTTAACAATATCGTGATCGATAATAACTGCACCTGTCATATTTGAAATTCGTCGAGCAAGAGTTGATTTCCCCGAACCCGGAAATCCAGACATTTGAAGAAAAAACATGAGATGCACTTCCCTTTAACAATCTATTTAATACCGGTTTATAAAGTTTTTTATGTCAACCTGAGAAATGACTAATCCTTTTAATTGTTCTAAGAAGTTAAAACTAATCCCAAAAGTTAAATACCACATCTCCAATATTTGATGGTTTCCAATAGAATAATTCCATTATTTCAGCGTCGCTTAATTCATTGTCGATTCCTAATATAACTTTACCCCTAGCTTTTTTAACCAATAATGTTTCATTCAGTTCAAGTGAACTCAAAACAATATAAAATGGACTAAACATTCTACCTAAAGGGTGATTATCAATAAAATTAATACTTCCATATTCAACTGAAGATGCAAAAGCTAAGAAAGGATAACTACTATTAAGTAAAATATAAACATGGTTATCGAAAATCTTAACAGTCACTTTATAAAAGTTTGTCGCTACTTTCGGTTCTTCAAAAGATAAGACTACCCCGTTGTTCTCCGAGACCACTGCAAAACAAATCTTTTTAAATTTCTTTCCATCAATTGTTGGAGCTGGATCACTTTTATCATGACTAAATCCTGTTACTCCATTCAAAAGATACAAGAGGATACCTCCATTCTGATATATTTTTAATCACTTGAAAAACGGAGCAAAAATCAGCATTATAACAGAACAAGAAATTAGAGAAATACTAATTGTATTCGTGAGTTTAACTTGCCCTCTTTTTCCCACCGATTAAATAGAGGTCTTGTTAAATGTTATTTCCGACAATTCCTCTTCAATTCCTTTCATTATGTCAAATGCTCCTCTCGACTTGTTTGAGCATACAACAACCTTGAATGAAGAATTAGGAAAATAAGCAGAGTGAAAACTAACTCCGGGATCATAGCCCATAACATGGTATTTGGAGATAAGATTCTCATTCTTCTCTATCCATACTCCATACCCATAAAAGCTATCTTCTTTGACTTCGGTGTGGGCAGTGAGTAACTGATTGGTAATTGATTTGTTTATCAGTTGATGATTCATAAGGGCTTCCCAAAACCTCCCCATATCTGTTGCTGTAACGAATGCTCCACCATCCGACCCACCTCTTACTGGTAACGAATAAATATTCGTTTTCCATGTCCCATCAGAATTATCAATGTAACCTAGCGCAATCCTTTCTGGGAGAGAGTCAAAAGCAAAGTACCCTGAATCCAACATTCCTGCTTTTTTAAAAATCCGTTTCTCAACATAGTCAGTAAAGGCAAGTCCACTTGCTTGTTCAACTACCAAACCGAGCAATATATAACCTGCATTATTGTAATGAAAACGCTCGCCTACTGCTGATTTCATGTTCTCATTTTGAAATAAAGGTAAGAAGTCTTTCAAACACCTAATATGATACATTGGATTTTTAATCCACAAATCTTCGAAATCATCCATCACTTCTTCATCAAAATAATCAGGTATTCCAGAAGTATGCGTTAACAAATGATGAATCGTTATCGTTTCGTTAAAATGCGGAAACTTCACATCTAGACAATCTCTTAAAGTAGAGTCAAAGAAAATTTTTCCTTCCTCTACAAGCTGACAAATTGCGATTGAAGTAAAGAGCTTACAGCCTGAAGCTATACCATACCGAGTTTCTGTTTGATTTTTAATTTGTTCAGAACGATTCGCGTATCCGTAGCTTACATCTACTAAAACCTGGTCTTCATTTTTAACAAATGCTGTCCCCGAAAACTGATTATTACTTTGCAAGTTTTCTATTCGATCAATTATGTTTTGTTTCATTTTATATTCCTCCAATTTAAATCATCTCTAGTTGCTCACAGTATGTTATTGAAAAAAACTGTTTCATTGTGCTTGAGTAGGAGTCCCTTGATGGAAAAACATTTTCCATTGTCCATCACTAAGTTTCCAGATAGAACTTCTCAATGTATACTGCATTTTTACTTCGTTAAATATTCGATAAGTGGTTAACACTGTGTTTGTAGATAGTTGATGTATTTTAAAATCACTTAATGTCATCTTCACAACTCCAATTCCATCTGCCTCAATTCCATCCTTGTACAATATGTTTCCAGAACTTCCAAATTCAAAAAAATCGCTTGCAAGTAAATTTGAGAGTTCTACAAGTGATGTCCTTATTTCAGGTTTTAATAATTTTTCTTCGAGCTGCAATAGATGCTCTTTTAAAGTTTCTTGATCAGACATTATTCAGACCTCTTTTCGTTAATTCATTGCGTTAAAATCTGTTCATCTATTTATAATAATTCTACAAGGAAACATATTTCCCTTTTTCTTCAAATAACAATATATAATTAAAGAAATTAATTTTAATAATCGGCATGTCTAATAGATATAATAAATCTAATTTATTTTTGCAAATGAGGGTTTCTGTATGTTGGAATGGATAGCGATAATAACCATGTTAATTGACCATATCGGGTATGAATTTTTTCCGACTGACCTTACTTGGAGAATGATAGGAAGGATTGCTTTTCCTATTTACACCTACCTATTAGTGAGGGGGTTAACATTAACAAGTAGTAGATCTACCTATTTTAAAAGATTATTGGTAATTGGCGTATTAGCGCAACTTCCTTTTACATTCCTTTTCGAGACCTATTCATTAAACGTACTCTTCACCCTATTATATGGAGCAATTGCAATCGTAATATATGAAAAAATCGGGATAATTCGGGGGATTTTCATCCTCGTGATTTTTGGTCTCATCATGGTGCCCATCTCAGATTTCACGGACTACGGTATATATGGATACTTATTATTTTTACTCTACTATTTTCTGAAAGAAAAACCGGTTGCACTACTAATCGGTCATGTAAGTTTAAACGTTCTATATAGCTGGAATTATTTTGATTCTTGGCATTCTATTCAATCATTCAGTATCATTGCCACAAGCATAATAATTTTCAAAAATCACCTTCCTGTAGTGAAAATACCAAGATTATTCTATCGAGCTTTTTACCCAACCCATATGTTGATTTTGTATCTCCTATCCCTATTAATTTATAGATAAGAATTAATAGAGGTAGGAAACGCGACTCCTTGATACAAAGGTTCTGTTATTTTCTTGTTAGACTAATTAGAGAAGAAAAAGAAATTTATAAAAAAAATATATGATACAATAAAAATGCCTGAAAAATTACCCATTAATTTACAGACGAAAGTTGTTAGAGGAGGCGTTCATTATGAAAAAAAACAAAAGGCTTATTATTAGTAATGATTACACGGGGATAACGCCTAATTAACAACTTGGTTTAGCGTTTCCCCGAATTTTGAAAGGGGAAAATTATGAAAATAGAAAATGTGGAAATTGTAGAGTTAAATGCAGAAAATTGGTACGATTGTTGGGAATTAGAGGTATCGGAAGAACAAAAAGAATATATTGAACCAAATGCTATATCAATATCGCAATCAAAGTTTGAAACTACATTAAAGCCCTATGCTATTTATGCTGAAGAAAAGGTAGTTGGTTTTTTGATGTATAATTCTGTTCAAGAGGAACTAGATGGTTATTGGGTATATAGAATAATGGTGGATAAGCAATTCCAAGGTAAGGGCATAGGTAAAGCAGCAACCAAACTAATGATGGCTGAGATGACTAAATCATTGAATGCTCAAAAAATCATTGTAGGTTATCATCCCAAAAACTTGGGAGCACATAACTTGTACGCAAGTTTAGGATTCATTGATAACGGTGATAGGTTCGGTAAAGAAATGGCAGTTATTAAAGAAGTAACTACTGATTAATCAGTTGATAGAATATCTTAAGCAAAAAAGGACCATTTGGGGTAACGGGTTCCGTTTTGAAGTACAAACATAAATAAGTAAACAAAAGGGTTATCAATTCGTATATGAATTGGTAGCCCTTGTTTCATTGATTTTGCAACGTTTAATGTGTTAAATTCTCTTTCTTGGGTGTTTTTGATTAATAATAGTAGCGGCTTATTGAACTAAAGCACTCGTTAGTTATCGCAATCAAACAAAATTTTATCCAGAACACACAACTCCTCCTATTCCATTAACCTGTTGCGTTAGTTGACCAAGTAACTGGATGATCCGTCCGCAAAACCTCGATTCAATTACTCAGATGGATTGTATCGAGCATACACCATAGGTTGACATAACACCCCGATTGGGAAGAATTCAACTAGGTTCATTAAAAAAAGACTGCCCTATAAAAGGCAGCCGATTTCTTCAACTAAAACACTCGTTAGTTTAATAAGAAAAGTTTGTATTTTGCTAAAAGATTCTTACGCGAATATTGTTAAACCCCATTTAAAATGATGCTATGCATTTTCGCTTAAGAATTTGACAAACATAAAAAGAAGTCGCCCAAAACCCTACAGTTAATGAATAAGAAGCAAATGCATTTTCTCTTAAAAATCCTACAAACATAAAATACCTCCTAATTAAAAATCGTGTAAGAAAACTTGAACTTGTTTCCTTGAGCAAAAAAGTTTCCTTAGCGCAACTATAATATAACATATGTATTTCCTCTTGAGAATTCTACAAATATAACAATATTTCCTCAATTGCAGGTAGTAAACAAATGAACTTGCTTGTATGGGGCATGCAAACCTGTTGACATAATAGATGAATTAGGAAGTATTCAACCAAGAAAAAGCCGCCTTTTAAAGGCAGCTGGTTGGTCAACTAAAGCACCCGTTAGTTGACAAAGAAATAATTATTTTCTTAGCAATTGTAATAACAAATTTCTTATTTTATTTAACTTTGGAGTATTTAAACAAACAAATTTTCACCTATGCTTTTCAAAGTTTTAATTCACCATACATTGAATAATCTACTTCACCTGAAATGTTTTCCAGCCCGTTTTCGCATAATTCCATTACCATTAGATTC
>NZ_JBFUKT010000099.1:0-11510 GCF_056400705.1 Paenisporosarcina sp. P5_A11 | reverse complement strand
GTTTAATTAAACCGAAAAAACAGCAAGTACATTCGATGTGAAAATCGGTTGTACTTGCTGTTTTAGTGTAGTTTTTTTTGCAACCTGAACGTTTACAAATCTTTAGCTTTGAATGTATCTCCACCTTCAATCGTTCCAGAATCATAGCCTTTTTTGAACCAGCGCATACGTTGTTCTGACGTACCATGTGTAAAGCTGTCTGGAACTACATAGCCTTGCGTTTTCTTTTGAATGTTGTCATCTCCGACAGCACTAGCAGCTGTTATGGCTTCTTCAACATCTCCTACTTCCAAATACCCTTCGCCCTCTGCATAATGTGCAAAGACGCCAGCATAGTAATCAGCCTGTAATTCAAGTCTGATTAAATATTTATTAAAATCTTCTTTACTCATTTGATCTCGGAGAGCCATGACTTCTTTGTTAGTACCTAGTAATGTCTGAACATGGTGTCCTACTTCATGTGCTATTACATAAGCCATAGCGAAGTCACCAGGTGCTTCAAATTTTTTATTCAGTTCATCATAGAAACTAAGATCGATGTAAAGCTTATAATCTCCAGGACAGTAGAACGGTCCTACTGCAGATCCAGCTGTTCCGCATGCTGATTGAACTTGATCTGTATACAAAACCATTGTCGGTTCTTGATAATCTGTTCCATTTTCTTTGAATAACTCAGTCCATACTTTTTCAGTATCCGCAAGCACTACCGAGACGAATTGAGAGAGCTCTTTTTCATCTTTTGATTCTTCATAAGGAGCGGAGTTATTTGTATCAGTACCTTGAATATTATTCAGTATATCGCCAGTATTTCCACCGCCCAGTAAAGTCACGATGATGACGATGACTAAGCCAATACCACCTCCGGCAATGCCTAAACCTCCAGCTCCAATACCTCTACCTCGACGATCTTCTACGTTTGTACTTTGTCCTCGACCCTTCCACTTCATGACAATTCCTCCAACCTATCAAATATCCTTAGTTAAAAACAAATACTTATTGTCGTTATTCCCTAGAAATAAAAATAATAATCCTATATTTAAAACAAAAAGAAAAAGCATGCTCAAATGAACATGCTCGAAAAACTTGATAGTGGAAAAGGGAATTAATGACTATATTTTAAAGCTTTTTTCGAACCAAAAGAGTGACACTTTCTATTTGTGCAGTTTGTGKGAACATATCAACTGGTTGAATATATTCAATGTCATACACTTTGCGCAACTCGCTCAAATCTTTCGCTAATGTCGACGGATTACATGATGTGTAGACAAAGCGTTTTGGACGGACATTTAATATGGTTTTTAACAAACTATCCGCTAATCCAGTTCGTGGAGGATCCACGGTTAATACATCCGGTACAAAACCTTCACGGCTCCATGTTGCAAGCCATTCTTCCGCCGTTCCTGTTTCATAAGTCGCATGTGTAAATCCGTGATTTGCTGCATTTTTCTTCGCATCATAAATGCTATCACCGACGATGTCCATGCCCCTAATTTCTTTTGCCTCATTAGCTAGCCACAGACCAATCGTACCAACACCACAATATGCATCCACAACTTTTTCTTGACCAGTTAAAGCCGCCGCAGATTTAATTTCGTTATATAAACGAACAGTTTGTGCAGGGTTTAATTGGAAAAAGGCACGTGCTGATAAATCAAAAGAAAGTTCACCTAATTCTTCATGTAATGTTTTTTTGCCATGAAGCACAATTGTACGCTCTCCAAATATTAAAGAAGTTTGCTTTGGATTAACATTTTGAACAATCGACACAACTGCTGGATCGATCGCAATCAATTTATCAATAAGTAGCTGGCGTTTTGGCAATTCAGCAAGCGTTGTAATAAGTACCAACTGGATCTCACCAGTTTGAATACCAGTTCTTACTACAATTGTTCGCACTAGACCATTGCGTGTTTCTTCATCATAGATTGGAATTTTCAGCTTTTCTAATATGCGTTTTACTGCATTAGTTATGCGTGTTGTGTTCGGGTGTTGGACGATACATTCATCAATGTTTAGTAGCTGATGTGTACCTTCTGCAAAAAGGCCTGCATGAACTTTGTCTTCAACTTTGCGTACTTGAAATTGGCTTTTATTTCGATATTGCCATGGGTTTTCCATGCCTATTGTAGGCCGAACATCAATGTTTGATGCGATATCTTTAACATAACGTTCAAGAGATTGCACAATCATATCGCGCTTTTCGATTAACTGTTGTTGATATGTCATATGTTGCAATTGGCATCCGCCGCACGCTTCATATACTGGGCAAGGTGCATCTTGTCGGTGAGAGGATGCTTTACGAATTTGAAGAATGTTTGCTTCTGCAAAGTTACTTTTGACGACTTGTACTTGAGCCGTTACTTCTTCTCCTGGTAATGCGCCTTTAACGAAGACCACATTGCGCTTAAAGTACCCAATGCCTTCTCCGTTAATTCCTAGGCGCTTAATTGTTAATGGGAATTTTTGACCTACTTCTATCATTGTTTGTTGTGACAAAATGTATCCACGTCCTTTACTACTGGTGATTACAGTATATAGGACAGACGAGTTAATGGAAAGACAACGGGAAATCGTTTGTACCATTAACTAATGAGTCTAAAGATGAAAATGTATATCCTTTTGCTTTGGCATCTCGAATAAAGTCAGGCAAAGCAGCTGCATTGTCAGGGGAGACTGTGTGCATCAAAATGATGGCACCTGGATGAATTTGATTCATTAAATGGTTGTAAGCATAGGCTTTGCCAAATGTGCGATCTCTATGCCAATCAATAAACGCTACCGACCAAAACATATGACGATATCCAAGTTCATTCCCATAAGCAAGTAATTTTTCACTGAAAACACCTTCAGGGGGACRTACAAAACGTGTTTTATTAACACTTGTTTTTTCACCGAGTAACTGATCGAATTTTTCCCATTCATTTTTCATTTGAGCTTCGGATAAATTGGCCATATTCGGATGTCCATACGAATGATTTCCAATTTCATGGCCTTCCTTAATCATACGATTTACTAAATCTGTAGCACTTTCAACATAATGACCTGTGAGAAAAAAAGTTCCTGAAACTTTTTCTTTCTTTAAGGTATCTAGGATGGAAGCAGTGTAGCCATTTTCGTAGCCATTGTCGAACGTCAAGTATAAGATTTTTTCATCAGGAGAACCTTTATAAAGTGCGCCATATTTTTTTAAGAGCTCATCAAATGTACTGCCAGCTTGGGCTGGTTTTTCCTGAGCTCCTCTCTTAAATCCCCAGTTCAAGGATTCAGCTTCCACTTGAAACGGATTTAATAAAATGCCGACAGTTAAAATTACACATGAAACAACAATTCCTAATAAATGTTTTATCCACATAAAAACGCAACCTTTCTTTTACGATAGGTTGCGTTTTCTAGAAAATCTTATGCATATATATTTTTTAGTGCAGTAGGTAAATCAGGATAAGTAAATTTAAATCCATGTGTTAACAACTTGTCAGGCATTACTCGTTGACCTTCTAGCACTAATTGACTCTTGTCTCCAAGGACTAGTTTTAATGCGAAGGAAGGAACAGGAATCCAGTGTGGACGGTTTAATATATCTCCCAAAATCTTACCGAAATCATTCATTTGTTTCGGATCTGGAGAGGTAACATTAAATGGACCTTTAAAATCCTCATTTTCTATTGCATAGAGTAAAGCTTTCGCAACGTCTGATACGTGAACCCAGGATACCCATTGATTTCCTGAACCGACTTTTCCTCCAACCCCCATTTTATAGGGTAGAGACATTAAGGGAAGTGCACCTTCATCTTTACCAAGAATGATGCCAAAACGACCACAAGCCACTCGAGTTCCGTTTTGCTCAGCTTGGGATGCTTTTTTCTCCCATTCCTCAACTGTTTTGGCAAGAAAATCCGAACCTCGTGAGGAAGATTTTTCTGTATAAGTTGCATGTTCAGATGGAGGGTAGATGCCAATTGCACTTGCATTTACAAGAACAGTTGGTTTTTTTGATACTGCCTCGAATATACGAAGGACTTCATCTGTAGCTTTCATTCTACTGTCATAAATTTTTTGTTTTTGTTCTTTAGTCCACCGACCCTCATTAATGGAGGCCCCAGCTAAATTAATCCAAGCAGCCACTCCATTTATCTTATCTTCAGGTTTATCACCGTCACCTAGCCATTTCACCATATGTACTAAATCATTAGATGGCTTAGAAGATCGCGTCAAAATATATACTTCATGACCGTTTTCGATTAATAGATTGGTAATCTCTTTACCCACAAAACCGCTACCACCAGTGATTGCTACTTTCATTTTTGGTCCTCCTTCATCGTATATGTTAATTGTATAATACCCGTTCTTAAGTAAGTGTACTCAAATGAATGTGCCAACAATAATGTGTATACTTAGTATGAAGAGAATATGAGGTGAGTTAAGTGGCAATTATCACAAAAATAACACGTCAAAAAAATAATCCTGAACGTTACAATATTTATATAGAGGAAAAATATGCGTTTGCAGTAGACGAATCACTGCTTGTAAAATACCAATTATCGAAGGACAAGGATCTCGAAGACTTTGAACGCGATGAAATTGTCTTTGACGATGAAGTTCGTAAAGCATTCAATAAAGCGCTTGATTTTTTAAGCTTTAGAATGCGTAGCGAACATGAAGTGAAAAAGAAATTGCTCGATGCAGAATACGGAGAAGCTGTTGTTTTAGAAGCCATTCAAAAGTTGTACCATCTTGGATTTTTAAATGATGAATCTTTTTCAAAGGCTTTGCTCGAGACACAAAAGAAGACAAGTCAAAAGGGACCACGTGCTATACAACAGGAATTAAAGAAAAAAGGAATCGAAAAATCGTTACAAGAGGAAGTGCTCAAAACGTATACTGAAGATGACCAAACTGAAGTTGCACAAGGATTGGCTGAAAAAATTGCCAATCAACAATCATCTAAAACCCCAAGACAAGTAAAACAAAAAATTCAAGATACCTTGTTGCGCAAAGGGTACTCATATGCGATTATAAGCAAAGTAATTGAAGGAATTGAATTTAATACTGATGAAGATGAGTGGGAAGACATGATTGCCGAACAAGGAGATAAAATTTGGCGGAAAGTTTCTGTTAAATTCACAGGTTATGATCGTAAAAATAGAGTTAAACAAGCCCTGTATCTAAAAGGGTTTCCATCTGAACAAATCGAAATGTTTATTGAAAAAAAGGAGTTAGAAGAAGATGGCGATTGAAAAAAAATATAGCCAAATGATTGAATCAGAGTTGCGACAAGAAATTGCTGATTTGCTTGAAAAAGCAAGGAAAGCTAGTCAACTTGGATATGTAAATGAATATGCCGTGTTAGAGCGAAAAGCAATTATGGCTCAAGCCTATTTAGTGGATCCTTCACAGTTTGTCCCTGGTGAAGTATATCGAATAGAGGGAGACCCAGGCGTGTTTTTCCAAGTCGATTACTTAAAAGGTAGGTTTGCTTGGGGTTATCGTATGGGTGGAGATAAATTTGCTGAGGCATTACCTATCTCCATGTTGAAATCTTTAAAGGAGGGGAAATAAGATGGCCGAAAAAATAGAAGAACGAATTGAACAATTGGTGCAGGAACTTGCGGAGAAAAACGAAGCGTTGTCAGTCGCTAAAGCACGTGTTTGGGTTGAGTTATTATGGTCAGACTTTGAATCATCGTATGCAAAAGCAGGTTATGATTACAAAGGTGCCGAAGTAGCAGAAAAGGTAATTCGTCAATGGATTAATAGCTATGGCGATCGCATTCATGAGTTTGCTGGAAATAATCCAAAATATGCTCATTTACTAAAGACTGAGGACGATTCTTTACAATAGGCTCTGTTGAACTATAATGCTTTTTATCGTACATTTGCGCTAGCCGCACGTTCCGCATGAGCCAACAAGTATGAAAACTACGTACTTGTGGGTCTCAAGCTTCACGCTCGTGCTGCATGCTAGGCGAAAATGTACTCTTTCATTGGTTCACTTACAAATTAAAAAGTACACGACAAGTAGCGTCGTGTACTTTTTAATTTTAGAATGTCTTTTCTAATTGGGAATGAAGTCTAATTTTTTATGAAGCTTGTCCTCACTGAAAATCCAACCAGTATAAGAATTAAGAATTTCCAAATCTTCATTTAAATGAGCAACTGCAACAAATGGATAATAATCGTTACTGCGGTAGCGTAAATCAATTAAACGAACTTCGTATACATGCTCATGTTCTGTAATTTCCCATCGATAAATCGGAGAAAATGATATAAAAGCTTGCAAATTTTTATCTTTTAACGCAGCTTTTACAAGTGGTGAATCAGGAATTTCTTTACGTTCAAATCGATCATAAATATTAATCGAACGTCCATATGCTTTTCCTACATAATGATGGGTTTGTGAAATAGCAGCAATTCGCCACTGGAAAAATCGAATAGTTGGTGCAATAATGATTTCTTCAGCACTTGGAATAGTATTCCTAACAGCATGTCTAACAGCATGTTGGACAGCGAATCTGAGTAAATAATAGAAGAAAATTATTCCATACATTAATAGTACGGTGAAAACCGAATTTGCACCAAAGGCCCAGAAAAGCAAAGCAACTATGTGTAATCCGAAAATAATTGGATCAAAAGTGTTTATCACTCCTAGCGCAACCCATTTTGATGAAAAAGGTCGCAGAGCTTGTGTTCCATAAGAATTAAAAATGTCGACAAACACATGTAAAAATACAGCTAAGAATGTCCATAACCACAGATGCAGTAAATCTGCTGCTGGTACGAATAAGTGAATAGCGCCTGCAATCGCTAGTGGCCATAACAGTACAGCAGGAATGGAATGAGTAATGCCACGATGGTGGCGGATATAAACTGCATTATTTCGTAATTTTAAAACTGTATCAACATCTGGAGCTTGTGAGCCTATAATGGTTCCTGCTATAACGGCTGTTGCAGTCACTGAATGGTTTGCAACCACCGGATCAATCATTGCAAGTCCGCCTAAAGCAATCCCCATTACTATATGAGTACCTGTATCCAACTTTTTCAACTCCTTCGACGGAGAATGTCCGAATAATTTTGTTCATCATAAGGTAATTTTGTTAAAATAACAACGGACTAGACTTCTTAGTTTGATTACTAGCTATAATTTGGTATACCCGAAATGCATAGCAAGTAATCAACAGAATGTAGGTGTATAATGAGTGAATTTAATAAAATCACATTTCGAAAATCCTTAATTGAATGGTACAAGGAAGAAAAGCGTAATCTACCTTGGAGGGAAACCTCTGATCCCTATAAAATTTGGGTATCTGAAATCATGCTACAACAAACGAGAGTAGATACAGTCATCCCTTATTATAATCGCTTTATTGAAGCTTTCCCTACAATGGAAGAATTAGCGAATGCTGATGAAGAAAAACTCTTGAAGCAATGGGAAGGATTGGGCTACTATTCACGTGCAAGAAATCTGCAAGCAGGTGTAAGAGAAGTTGTTGAAACTTACAACAGTGTAGTCCCTGAGACTAGGGATGAAATTTCTACATTAAAAGGTGTAGGACCATATACAGCTGGAGCTATTTTAAGTATTGCTTACGGCAGACCTGAACATGCAGTTGATGGCAATGTAATGCGTGTATTATCACGTGTACTTCTTATAAAAGAAGATATAGCTAAACCAAAAACAAGGAAAATTTTTGAACAAGCCGTTTCTGAAATCATTGATGCCCAAGACCCTTCGTCTTTCAATCAAGGCTTAATGGAGTTAGGTGCTATTATATGTACACCGACATCTCCTAAATGTTTGTTATGTCCAGTACGTGAAAATTGTTCAGCTTTTTACGCAGGAGTACAAAATGATCTACCAATAAAAACAAAAAATAAAAAGACTAAAGCTTTGCACTATGATGTCTATGTTACCCAAAATGACAAAAAACAATTTCTTATGGAAAAAAGACCTGAAATAGGCCTATTAGCAAATATGTATCAGTTCCCAATGATTGAACATGTATTAAACGAAATGGATACCATACCTATATTGCAAGACCGTTATGGTATTTCATTTTCAAAAGAAATTGATTTAGGTCCTTTCAAACATGTCTTTTCTCATTTAACATGGGAAATGAATTGTTTTGTTGGACATGCAATTGAAGAAAGTCTATTAGATACATGCAAGTGGTTAACAATAGAAGAAATAAAAGAAGTACCGATGCCAGTGCCGATGTTGAAAATATGGCAGGCATATATTGAGAGGGGAAATTAATATGACAGCAAACAAAGTGGCTCTTGTCACAGGTAGTAGTAGAGGATTAGGTAAAGCAATAGCGATTGAACTTGCGAAGAATGGATATGATATTGTTGTAAACTATGCACGTAGCAAAACGGCAGCACTTGAAACAGTAAAAGAAATAGAAGCACTTGGTCAAAAAGCGCTCCTTATTCGTGCGAACGTCGGGGACATTGAAAAATTAAGAGCAATGTTTGAAACGATTCGTGAGGAATTTGGCCGTTTAGATGTTTTTGTTAGTAATGCAGCATCAGGAGTACTTCGTCCAGTGATGGAACTTGAAGAATCTCATTGGGACTGGACGATGAACATTAATGCCAAAGCAATGTTATTTGGAGCGCAAGAAGCAGCAAAATTAATGGATCAAGGCGGAAAAATTGTGGGCATCAGTTCTTTAGGTTCAATTCGATATTTAGAAAACTACACGACGGTCGGTGTATCGAAAGCAGCGATTGAATCAATTACACGATATTTAGCTGTTGAACTTGCTGCCAAAGGTATTGCAGTCAATACTGTCTCGGGTGGAGCGCTTGATACAGATGCGTTAAAGCATTTTCCAAATCGTGAAGAATTATTAGATGACGCGAGAAAAAACACGCCAGCAGGTCGCATGGTTGAAATAGACGATATGGTGAAAACAGCGATGTTCTTAATTTCTGACGGCTCAGATATGATTCGTGGTCAAACAATTATTGTTGATGGTGGACGTTCAATCGTCATGTAAAAAACTTTAAAGCATAAAATTTCACTTCCTGCACACATTAATGAGTATGGAGGTGAAATACACATGGCAAATAAAAATAACAGCAACCAACCAACTAACGCAGCTGGAGTAAGAAACCAAAATCAACAATCTGCACAAAAAGCTACACAAGGTTCTTATAATACTGAGTTTGGAGCAGAGTTTGCCCCTAAAACAAATGCTACACAACCACAGGGCGGTACTACTGAGTTTGGAGCAGAATTTGCTTCTCAAACAAATCCAACTGAAGTTAAAAAACAAAATCAACAATCTGCACAAAAAGCATCAAACCGTAACAACAATTCAACAAAATAATGAGTATTTCACTTCCAATCAGCGAGGGCTTAATGCCTTCGCTGATTTTTTTGCTACAGTTTTTACATAGAGGTTGTTATAATGGGTACACAATACAATATATATATTTTGTGCTTTGACGAAAAGGTGGGCTTATCCATGACAATACCAGCAGAAGGAGAAACTATTCAGATCCACAGCTACAAACATAACGGCAAAATCCACCGCGTCTGGCAAGAAACAATGGTCCTCAAAGGGACAAGGAATATTGTTATCGGCGCGAATGAACGAACAGTCGTTACCGAGTCTGACGGTCGCACTTGGTTAACTCGGGAACCATCAATTTGTTATTTTCATGCTGAACATTGGTTCAATATCATTTGTATGTTGCGTGAAGATGGTGTGTACTATTACTGCAATATAAGTTCACCATTCATTTACGATAAACAATCTTTAAAATACATTGATTACGATTTGGACGTGAAAGTTTTTCCAGATATGACTTTTACGATTCTAGACGAAGATGAATTTGAAGATCATAAACAGCAAATGGATTATCCTGAAGCAATCGATTTAATTCTACATCGCAATGTGGAAAAACTTATTAGTTGGATTAAACAGCGTAAAGGACCATTTGCACCGGACTTTATTGAGGTATGGACGAATCGTTATCTATTTCACAAGCAACTTAAAATTAGTGAGTAATGGCGCCTGTTGAATTCCAACAGGTTTTTCATTTTGAAAAGGAAGGTAACCGTATGAGTAGCACCAAAAGATATATGAAGTTTGTTAAACCCTATACATGGCAAATTGTTTTTACAGTTGTCATTGGAATCGTGAAATTTGCCATTCCTTTATTTATTCCGTTACTAATAAAAATCGTCATCGACGATATCATAAACGTTGACACATTGACGGATGCTGAAAAAACACGCCAGTTATTTTATTGGTTAGGTGGAACGGCGCTCATCTTCTTCATTGTGAGACCACCTATTGAATATTACCGTCAATACTATGCTCAATTAGTCAGTAACAAAATATTGTATGATATCCGACAAGAGTTATATGGTCATCTGCAACGTCTAAGTTTACGCTTTTATTCTAATACACGAGTAGGCGAAGTTATTTCACGTGTTATAAATGATGTAGAGCAAACCAAGAACTTTGTGATGATCGGGTTAATGAATTTATGGCTAGACCTAGCGACTATTATCATTGCAGTAGCAATCATGCTGACAATGGATATCCCTTTAACACTCGTAACGCTGTTGGCATTTCCTTTCTATGCAGTTAGTGTGAAATACTTCTTTGGACGATTAAGAGATTTAACTCGAGAAAGATCACAAGCTCTTGCGGGTGTCCAAAGTTATTTACATGAGCGGGTTCAAGGTATGAGTATCATTAAAAGCTTCACATTGGAAAAACATGAACAACAAATTTTTGATAAAGCAAATGGTGAGTTTTTAGAAAAAGCAATTGATCATACAAAATGGAATGCCAAAGCCTTTGCAGTAGTGAACACGATAACGGATGTCGCACCGCTATTGGTTATTGCGTATGCGGGATACCAGGTCATAAATGGAAACTTATCTGTCGGTACGATGGTTGCATTTATTGCTTATATCGAAAGACTTTATAATCCGTTAAGACGATTAGTAAATTCTTCGACTACATTAACGCAAGCATATGCTTCGATGGATCGCGTGTTTGAATTAATGGATGAAAAGTATGATGTTAAAGACGAACCTCATGCAAAAGAAATACCAACTGTTAAAGGTAAGCTTCAATTCGACGGAGTTTCTTTTAGGTACGAAGAAGAAAATAATTTAGTCCTAAATAATATGAATTTCACGGTTGAGCCAGGACAAACTGCTGCATTTGTAGGGATGAGTGGTGGAGGGAAATCCACCATTATTAGTATGATTCCGCGTTTTTATGATGCAACGAGTGGCGCAGTGAAAATTGATGACATGGATATTAAAGATGTAAAAATCAAATCTTTACGTGAGAACATTGGAATAGTATTGCAAGATAACATACTTTTTAGTGACTCTGTCAAAGATAACATTTTAATGGGGAGACCAGATGCTACGGAGAACGAAGTAATTGAAGCGGCAAAGGCTGCCAATGCACATGACTTTATTGTTTCTCTTCCAGAAGGTTACGACACCAAAGTTGGTGAGCGGGGAGTAAAGC
>NZ_JBFUKT010000098.1:0-11530 GCF_056400705.1 Paenisporosarcina sp. P5_A11 | reverse complement strand
GAGTTGGTACTAACCTGAAAGGTTGAGAAGCCCATTTTAGCCCGACGCCGGCGCTGGAGAAACGAATCGCTATCTTGATTCCAAACGAAGGATTAAAGAGGAATTTGTCTCTTAAAATGAAAAAAGGACCTTAATTGGCCCTTTTCATTCATTATGAAGCTGGTTGAAATGTTACTTGTACTTTTCTAGCATCTTCCCACTCTTTTTTGACGATGTGGATAATTTCGTTTGCTTCTGCTTTACCTAATTCGTCAGAGATAACCATAACCTTCACTAATCCTTTTTCTGTTTGAACAAGAGCATCTGAATATCCTAGTGAACGGATTAGCATTTCAAGCATGGCTTCAGTTGATTCACGAACTGTTAAATCTTCCATCGCACTATAGGCTTCATTAATTTCATCTGCATTTATTTCTTTTGCAGTGATTTTTGTAGTAAGTTGTTCTTTTAACTGACTACGTTCGTTAGAAGCTTCCATTCTCATCTCTTCAAATAACGCACTTTGAGCATATACTGGTGTCACTGACTCATCTTTTGCTCCGTCATCGACCGTCAACTTATTACTTCCTTCATCTGAAAAAATAGCTAAACCATCAAAGGGCATGTTGTTGGGCTCTTGCACGTAATACACCGAAATTACTGCTACTAGACTTAATAAAGTTAGCATCCACACTGTACGTTTTTTGACTTTCATTTAGAAACCCCTTTCTCATCCATCGGGACGACGACAATTCGATGTTCTGGCAGTATTAATACAGCCGATAAATATTTTATTAACTTCAATCTGATTTGAGCTTGATCCGCTCCTCTTGCGACAACTAATATGGATTGGATCTTTGTTTGTTCCTCTGTCTTTGGATCAAACAATGCAAAACTAGGTTTTTCCGAAACTGTTTGAAGAGGCTCGTTCGTGCCTGTATAAAAAAATAATTCGACTTCACCTACCCCAGCCATTTTTTCCAATGCTTTTTCCAATGATTGTTCTTGTGTTGCCGGATCTTCTGACTGACTGGTTGTGTAAGGTTGCTTGGTGAAAAGAGTTTCATTAAATAAGAAAAACACCATGAATACCAAGAGGCTTGCAAGCAGGAGACCGCTTTTCATACGATTCATTTTAATGGATGGACTCACGCTCCTCTCCTAAGTGAGACAGGCATTTGATAAACTATATGAAACTCATTCCTCAACTATTCATAGAAAAATGAAGTGATAAATAACATCATGTATATGGCCAGTCCTAATTTTGTATATTGTTCCAAATTATCATTGGAATCTGTGTCTGTGAAAACTGC
Organism: Paenisporosarcina sp. P5_A11; assembly: GCF_056400705.1. Lineage (NCBI taxonomy): Bacteria > Bacillati > Bacillota > Bacilli > Caryophanales > Caryophanaceae > Paenisporosarcina > Paenisporosarcina sp. P5_A11. The sequence goes on along the minus strand of NZ_JBFUKT010000098.1, from coordinate 10,238 downwards.
CTGTAKGATTTCACTAAGCAATATAATAAACACTAACCCCTTTAACCATTCGGACATCATGCACCCCTCATTAGAAGAGAAAATTTCACTAAAATAACAACAAAGATCGCGGTGTAGAAAAACGCAAAAGCTATTAAAAATGACAAGATACTTAGCACGAAAATAGATTTCCCAATATCGTCCAAGAAACTAGCTAAATCTTCGGGTCCAAATGGCTCAATTATTGCAGCCACTAATCGGTAACAAAAGGCAACGCTAATCGTTTTCAGTGTGGGGATTAGTACCACTAGTAAAATTGAAAAAGCAATCCCACCACCGGTAATGGAAGTGATTGATGAAGAAAACCGAGTAAATGTGCTTAGACTCTCCGTTAAGAATGAGCCTACGAAAGGAATGTTTTGCTGAATTATTTTCTTAATCGGTTCGGTGACCACACTAGAAATATTCCATGAGATAAACCCTTGAACTGATATAAAAAAACTATAAATAACAACAACTGCTGAAACAATACTGAGCAAAGATGTTCGAATTATGTCTGTCAGTTTCGTAAATGGAGTTGCTGGATGAAACCGACTAATAAAATCAAGCAATATCGTCGTCATTAACAAAGGAATCAGGATTTTCTCAGTTAACAACACTGTAAATTGAATAAATACATATAAAGCTGGATTCCAAATTGAAAAAGCCATCGTTCCACTATTCATTAGCAAACCAGCCGTTAAAACAGGGTAAACACTCATAAAAACCGTAATCATTTCCTTGGAAAACTGTTGCATTTCATGCATGGCCTCTATTGCAGGAGTAAGTGTGTATAAAACCGCTATGCAAAAAAGTGCCAGTCTTGTCCAACGCTTTCCTTGAGGAAATAAAATATCGAGAATCATACCAAGAATAATGGCAATTAGAAGAACCATGAAGTATCGGGTTACACCAAAAACATAGGCATATAAGGGTTCAAGCATGAACCATCTCACCCCTCAATTACCTGAATTATTTAATCAATAGCCGAGATAGAGTCGTAAACATTTGTTGGATTAGTGGCAACCAGTAGGTCAGTATTAGTAAATGACAACTAATAGATATGAGTGGAGTAAACGCATTCAAATTCAAGTTCCGGCTCCATTCAGATAAAGCTTCACTAATAAATGTAAGAAAAACCGAGATTATTAAAACCCTTATGATCGGGAGAGCTTCTTTTGGAGCATGTTCAAGAACAGCACGTACAATTGGAATGAGCATCTGAAACAGAATATTAGAGAGTAGTATAAAGAAGAACAAACTAAGAAGTATAGGTGTGAATTGTGGAAGAATTTGTTGTAGCAACAACATAAGGAATATAATCACTATCGTTACTAGGATGATTTGCATAACTTACACCGAAATGGTGAGCCATTCGAAAAAAGTAGTGATTTCTTCGAAGAAGTATCGAAGAAAACGCAACATTTCAACCGTCATATAAAGATAACCAAAAACAAATAAAAAAAACGTAAATTCTTTTTTCCCTGTTTGTTCAAAGAAAAGGTGCAACAACGCAAGAATTACTCCAATTCCTGCCACTCGAATTACGTCCATAAATTCCGACTTGTCCCCTCCTCCGTCTCTTCATCGTATGCTCAAACAGGTTAATACATGAAAAAAAAGTTGCCATTTGCACGAAATGCAAATGACAACTCTTGTTTTATTATTGTGCTCTTGAAACGTAAGCGGCTTCTGATGTGTTAATGATGAGACGATCGCCTTCGTTGATAAAGAATGGAACCTGTACGGAAAGTCCAGTTTCTAATACTGCTGTTTTCGTACCACCACTTGATGTATCACCTTTAATACCAGGCTCTGTTTCTGCAACGATTAAGATAACCGAGTTTGGTAATTCAACCCCTAATGTTTCACCTTGGTACTGCATAATTTGAACTTCCATGTWTTCACGCAAGAACTTCAACTCATACTCGATTTGTTTTGATTCGAGTTCAATTTGTTCATACGTGTCAGTATCCATGAAATTGTGCGTATCGCCGTTTGCATATAAATATTGCATTTTACGGTTATCAATTTGAGCTTTTTCTACTTTCTCTCCAGCGCGGAATGTTTTTTCATTTACTGCACCAGTACGAATGTTGCGTAATTTTGAACGAACGAATGCTGCGCCTTTACCTGGTTTTACATGTTGGAAATCCAAAACGCGCCAAATGCCACCATCTACTTCTATTGTCAAACCTGTTTTAAAATCATTTACTGAGATCATTTTTGTTCCTCCAAAATTTATAAGATAAGTAACTCTTTTGTAGAATGTGTTAATTTGTTATTTCCTGTTGCTGTCATGACCGAATCATCTTCGATTCGAACGCCACCGACTCCTGGCAAGTATATCCCCGGTTCAATTGTGATAACCATTCCTTCTTCAAGAACGACATCTGAACGGAAGGATAAGCCAGGTCCTTCATGGACTTCTAATCCAATCCCGTGTCCTAAAGAATGTCCAAACGCTTCTCCGTACCCTTTTGATTTAATGTAATCCCGAGCAACGGCGTCCGCTTCAATCCCTGTCATTCCAGGTTTAATTTTCTCCAAAGCTAACATTTGTGAATCTAGAACAATTTGATAAATTTCTTTTAAGTGATCGCTTGGTTCTCCTATGGCAACTGTTCTCGTAACGTCGGATACGTATCCATTATACAATGCACCGAAGTCCAATGTTACAAAATCACCTTTTTCAATTATTTTTTTGGTGGCTACACCGTGTGGAAGAGCTGATCTGAGTCCAGAAGCCACGATAATATCAAAAGAAGATGAAGAAGCACCTTGTTTACGCATAAAGAACTCTAGTTCATTAGAAACCTCTAATTCTGTTTTTCCAGCTGCAATAAACGTAATAATGTGTTCAAAAGCCGCATCTGCGATGTCTGCGGCAGCCTTAATAATCTTAATCTCTTGAGGCGTCTTAATCAAGCGGATCTTCTCAATTAGCCCAGAAACAGGAACTAGTTCTGATTTGACAGCTTTTTGATAGCTTTCAAACATGGCATAAGTCATGTCATCTTTCTCAAAACCTACTTTTTTTGCACCTATTTTTTCTAATTGCACACTAACTTCTTCAATAAGCGTTTTTGTATGTTGAACAATATCAAAGCCTTTTATTTCTGTTTCAGCTTGTTCCGTATAACGAAAATCTGTAATAAAAACTGCTTGCTCTTGAGAAATAATAGCAACTCCTGCTGTACCAGTAAAACCAGTTATGTATCTGCGATTGTACCCACTTGTAATCAACAAGGCATCAATCTGATGCTCCACAAGAGCTTGACGTAATTTAGATAATTTCTCCATTTAAGACTCCCCTTTTCTTCTATGTAAAAATGTTTCTAGTGCTAATGTATAACCAAATGTTCCAAGTCCGCAAATTTGTCCTACACAAACAGCTGCTAAAACCGATTGATGCCGGAAACTTTCTCTACTATGAATATTCGAAATATGAACTTCAATTACTGGAATAGATATAGATGCAATGGCATCGCGTAATGCATAACTCGTATGTGTGTATGCTCCAGGATTAAAAATAATTCCATCAACCTCGGCATCTTCTGCAAGGTGGAGCCAATCAATTAGTTCACCTTCATGATTTGATTGTTTACATTCCACTTGAGCATTTGATATTTCACCATGAGTTATCAGTGACTGCTGCACATCTTCTAATGTAACCGATCCGTAAATTGCTGGTTCACGTTTTCCTAAACGATTTAAATTCGGTCCATTCAAACATAGAATATTCACACTATTCCCCCTAGTTCCATCGTTCCTTTTCATTTTATCACAACAAATAGGTGCAGCAACTACTTTCGTACGTCATCATATACAGTTCGGTCATAATAAACAATTGTTTCTGCAAGGGCTCTGCAAATAAATATAATAACCGTTAATATTGGAATGGAGTGCCAACCTATGCGTGATAAGTCTGAGTATATTGCCCATTCTAATAGAAGCCATGTGGCAAATCCAACCACTAGAGAAGTAGCAATGGCAGGCATTTTTTTGACCAGTAGCAATAATCCCATCACAATATTAATTATTAAAAAGACGATAAGATATGTGAGCATCCACTTAATTGAAACGTGTGCTAGAGGGAATATTTGAAACGTTTTCGTCCAGTTTAAAGGATGCCATTTAATAAATTTAAAGACATGAAGAAAACCTAATATACATGTAAAAACTAAAGCATGTGCAGTTGATATCCAGAGGAAATGACTACCTTTCATTCGAATCACAATCCTTTCTATCTCTCCATTTTTGACTGTTATCACTCACTCTATTCATAGATATCATGATTTTCCAAAAATTAATGCAAATCAAAAAGACGTACCGTGTATCAACTCGATACACGGTACGTTTCTTTTATAATCTTTAGTCATTCTTTACTTTTTTACAGTCCACACTTAAGTTGAGCACCGCAACTCGTACATGTATTGCAGCCACCCATTTCTTCTACTGTACCTTGTCGACAAACTGGGCATTTGTTTCCTGCTTCAGATCCAATTGTCACTGTTGTCGAACGTAAAGCTTGTATAGTATCAACTAACACAATCGGACGATTTTCCATGACTTTTTCTTCATAATGATGTTCATCCATTACATTTTCTTCAGCTTTGAGTGTCAACACTTGTGCATCTCGACTTCCATCGACATACACAGTTCCACCTTTAGCTCCACCACGGTACAGTCGTTCGTAGACCCCTTGTACTTGTTCCACTGTATAGCCACGAGGTGCATTTACAGTTTTAGAGATAGAACTATCAATCCAACGTTGAATTATACACTGCACATCAGCATGAGCTTCAGGTGCTAATTCCATCGATGCTTTAAACCATTCTGGTAAATTATTCGCATCTACCTGTGGATTCGCTTCTAAGTATTCACGTACAATATCTGCTTTTACTTCAATGAATTTACCTAAACGTCCACTACGATAATAAGTGAATGAGAAATAAGGTTCTAACCCTGTTGATACTCCAACCATTGTACCAGTTGATCCAGTTGGAGCAACTGTTAGTAAATGGGAATTACGAATCCCGTTTTCAATAATTGCTTCACGTACATGCGGGGCCATTTTTTTCATGAATCCTGAATTGATGAATGCTTGGCGTAACCTATTTGTTTCTTCTAGCGTCTCGCCTTGTAAGAACGGGAAACTGCCACGCTCTTTCGCAAGATCTGCTGAAGTTTCGTATGCTGCCACAGCAATCGTTTCAAAAATCTGATCGACTAATACATTACCTTCATCTGATCCATACTCTTTTTCACAATAAATCAACAAGTCTGCTAGTCCCATAACACCAAGACCAACACGACGTTCACCAAGGGCTTGTACTTTATTTTCTTCTAAGAAGTATGGAGTTGCGTCAATGACGTTATCTTGCATACGTACGCCGACACGAACCGTTTCTTTTAAGCCTTCAAAATCGACTGTTTTCGACTCTTTTTGAGCAAATTGTGCTAAATTCACAGCTGCTAAGTTACACACGGAATATGGTGCTAAAGGTTGTTCGCCACATGGGTTCGTTGCTACAACTTGTTGCCCATACGCTTTGGCATTGGTCATTTCGTTCGCATTATCAATAAAKAAAATACCAGGTTCAGCAGAATACGTTGCACAAATATTAATCAAATTCCATAGGTCTTTCGCTTTCATTGTGCGATAAGTACGTACGCTATGGCCTTGTTTTTCCCATTCACGAACATCACCAATTTCATKCCATTTCTCATTGTAAACTGCCATTTCTTCTGCTGTGTAGGTTTCTACAGCTGGGAATCGARGTGCATGTTCACCATCTAATTCTACTTCCTTCATAAAGTCATCAGTTAAAGTTACTGAAATGTTAGCACCCGTTAAAAACTCTGAGTTGTTTACACTGTAAGTACCGCCGTCTAGTAATTTTGTTTCGGCATCACGAATAATGCCATCACTGAATCCACCTAGTCCAGGAATTTTTTTATAATTGACTATTCCTTGATACATCGCTTCTTCTTGTTGCGTTAAAGGTTTAAAGTTGAGTTTATCTTTCGCAAGCTCTTTGATCGTTTCATCTTCTGTATTCTCTATTAAAAAGCGAAGAATTCTCGGATTTTGCATTTTTGAAATAATAAATTCGGCAATATCAGGATGCCAATCAGCAAGCATAATCATTTGAGCACCACGTCGGCTGCCACCTTGTTCAACAAGATGAGTTAACTTCGCTATATCGTCTAACCATGATACTGAACCAGATGATTTTCCGTTAACACCTTTTGCTAGTGTATTTCTGGGACGAAGTGTTGAGCCATTCGTTCCAACGCCTCCACCTCGACTCATAATTTCCATCACTTGTTTGCGATGATCAGAAATGCCTTCACGTGAATCTGGCACAAATGGCATAACGTAACAGTTAAAATAAGTTACATCTGTTCCTGCCCCTGCACCATAAAGAACTCGTCCAGCAGGAATAAATTTCATGGCTACCAATTGTTCATAAAACTTTTGGAACCATTCTTTTTTCTTTTCTTCAGTTGTTTCTACTGATGCTAAACCAGTTGCGTTACGTTTTGCAATTTGTTCATAATAAACTTCCAATGGTTTTTCAATTACATGAATAGAACGATTAACAATTCCAAGTTGTTGTTCTGTCGGATCATCAATAGCACTACGGTAATCTTCTTCAATTAACACTTTTGCTTTGTTCGCGTCTTTGTCAATTGAAACAATATAACCTAAGCCGCGGGCTGGGAATTTAGGATCTTCTTTCACTGTTAAAACTACGAAGTCTCCTGCTTTCAATGTTTCCTTCGCCATATCTTTAAAAGAATAGCGATCGATCATTACTAAGCGGGAAACCCCTTTATGCGTAAGTGTCATTTCTTGTGTAATTGGATGTACTTGAGGAAATAATGCTATGTCTTGATTTAAATTTTCAATGTTTAACTTACCTATTGTTTGTTTGGAAACTAGTACCATCTTCATTCCTCCTATTTATGCTTAAAAACACAATATGTAGTGTAGATAATTAAATATATTACTATATATTGATATTAAAATCAATTGAAGCGCATGTATGGTCGAACATACACACGCAACGTCTATAGGTATATTTTACTTATTTTATACCAAAAATAGCACTTTGTGCCCACTACTTACGGTATGTCCAATCGTCATGCGCGTAACGCCTTTTTTCTAAAGCTTCTACATATTCTATTTGTTCATTTGTAAGTGAATAAGGTTCAAGATTAACATCTAATCCCTCTTCAAATCCATTTTTAAACGCTGCTACACACTCATCCATAGTCGCAGGTATTTCACGTAAACGATTGATTGCTACTGCTTTTTCTGGTAACCCTCTTCGAACACGAGCTTTTACCGCTTCAGATGGATAATTAAATAAAGAGACGAGTTTGTCTTCATCTAAATCAAGTAAAATCGCCCCATGCTGTAGAATGACACCTTTTTGTCTAGTTTGTGCACTGCCAGCTACTTTTTTTCCTTCAACTACTAACTCATACCAGGAAGGAGCGTCAAAACAGACTGCGCTTCTTGGTTTTTTCAAATCAGTTTTCTTTTCATCTGTATCAGGTATTGAAAAGTAAGCATCAAGCCCAAGATTTTGGAAACCTATTAATAACCCTTCGCTTAATACTCGATATGCTTCGGTTACTGTCACTGGCATATTCGGATAATCTTCACTGACGATAATGCTATACGTTAATTCATGTTCATGTAGTACCCCTCGACCACCTGTTGGACGACGAACAAAACCTAAGTTATGCTTTTTAACTTCTTCCATATTAATTTCTTTCTTTACTTGTTGGAAGTAGCCAATCGATAATGTGGCTGGTGTCCATCCGTAAAAACGTACGATAGGAGGCAGGAGTCCTTCGCTATGCCAATCTAATAATGCTTCATCTAAAGCCATATTAAAAGATGGACGACAAGCACCGGAATTAATAAAATACCAAGTTGGTTTGGACATATAATTTCCTCCTCACAATGTTTTTCATCTTACCAAACCAAATGCCATGTGGCTACTAAATTATTTAAATAAACTATAAAGAAAATTCAAACAGTCGAGATCTTTCATACAAGATTTTTTCAATAATACATAAAACCATATTGTGTGTGTTATAGACATTCGAATAGATCATTATCTCTTTGTTCTATATAACTTGAACTTTAAAATCCATCTTTTAAGCTTTAAAAAGATGGGTTTTCTCACAAGAAAATAGTATAATAAAAACATAGAGAGAAAGGGGAAGTTGTTTTGACACTTATATATATTATTAGTGCTGCTTTATTAGCTTTAGTGGTCTATTTTTTAATTTCATCACTTCGATTGAAAAAAGCTGTTTCAGGTTTAACCCAAGAACAGTTTATTGAGGGATATCGTAAAGCACAACTCATAGACGTCCGTGAACCAAAAGAATTTGATGGCGGGCACATTCTAGGTGCGCGCAACATCCCATCTTCACAAATGCGCCAACGCTTCAAAGAAATTCGTTCAGATAAGCCTGTTTACTTGTACTGTCAAAATAGCGCAAGAAGTTCACGTACTGCTTTGTTTCTTAAGAAAAAAGGATATACGCAGATTTATCAATTACAAGGCGGTTTCCGTCAATGGACTGGTAAAATTAAAGCTAAATAATTTTCTGAAAAGTTCTTCCAATTGGAGGAACTTTTTTTCAACTTAATCGTTATAATTGAGTCATATTTTATGGGAGGCCTTTATGAAACCACTTACGCTTATATCACACCTTGAAGATACGAGACAAACTCTTCCCCATTACGAAGATCTTGCATTCGTATCCAAACGCATTATTGACAAGCTTGAACATAGGTTATCTGGACAATGGCAACATATATATATTGGTGAAACCATTTCGCAACTCGATACCAACGTCCTTGAAATGATGGAAAAAGGCCTCCTTGAGTACGAGTCTCTTAGTCATATATACGAGACACGAACTCTTGGAAAAATAGGCACAACTTCCGAGGATGCTAATGAAAGCCACTTAAAAGTAGTTAATACGTTTGAAAATCAACTTATTTATTTCCCTAATCATGAAGTTGCCCTAACAATTGTCACGTTTTACACCACCGATCATAGCTGGCCAGAGATGCATTGTTATGCCCAGTCTCCTGAAAAGGCTTTAGCCTTCTTACAAGATATTAACGAGAAATTAAGGCAAATGTTAATGCAGTCTGTTACATTTTTAGTGGATACGGAAGATGGCGTAAAGCGACGCAATTACGGTGAACATTCTGTTGTAAGTCGTGAGGATGTTATGCTTGAGGAGTCGGTGAAACAAGATATCTTCCGTTCAATTGATCAATTTTTCACAGCAGATGGCCAATTCTTTAAAGAATATGGATTGCCTTATAAGCGCGGTATTTTACTTTATGGTTCTCCGGGTAACGGAAAAACAACGTTAGTTAAGTCCATCACTGGCTCAACAAACGCACCCGTAGTGTATTGGCAGATTACTGAGTTTACTGGAAGTCATTCTATACAAGAAGTATTTGGCATCGTCACAAGACTAGCACCAGCCATTCTAGTCATTGAAGACATAGACTCTATGCCTGAATATACACGTTCTGTCTTTTTAAACACTCTAGATGGCACGCAATCTAGAGAAGGGTTATTTATTATAGGAACAACAAACTATCCCGAAAAAATCGATCCTGCGCTGATTAACCGTGCTGGACGTTTTGACCGAGCATATGAAATACCGGCTCCTTCCGCTCAAGTACGAGAACAGTATTTACGTAAACTTGATTTGAAGGACATCTTCTCACACCAACAAGTCAATGACATGGCACGCTTGACAAAAGGCTTATCGATTTCTCAATTAAATGAATTATATATGTCTGTTGCCTTAAACTGGCATTATGATGGTGAACTGGCTTTTGAAGAGCGCATAAAAGAACTTCAAAAACAAAATAAACGTTCAAAAAAGAATGACTGGGAAGACGAGGAAGGTTCAATCGGATTTTAATTAGGCTATGTAAAAGAATCTGTTTGAAATGAAAGAACAAAAGAAATGCATTTGCCCCTAGCATGCCACAAGTGGATAAATGCACGAAAAAACTGTATCGTTTAACAGAGCCTTTCAAAACATCTTAATTAATCCTCATTTTAAGAATTATCACTACAACTACAAACGTAAAACCTTGTTTCCACTTACTGAGGATGACAGGTTTCCAGTTCGCTTCGGACGCTTTACCTGCT
>NZ_JBFUKT010000097.1:0-11574 GCF_056400705.1 Paenisporosarcina sp. P5_A11 | reverse complement strand
ATCATAAGCATGCTTAATACAAGTGCTGGGAACAATAAAATATGTGGTTGGAATTGCATCAACTGGTAACCATCATTAATTAACGTTCCAAGTGAAGCAGCTGGTGCTTGTAAACCAAGACCGATAAAGCTTAAAAATGCTTCGAAGAATATAGCACCTGGAATTGTAAACATAGTGTTTATAATGATAACCCCTAAAATGTTTGGAAGTAAATGCTTCCCAATTATACGATTGTTACTAGCACCTAATGTACGGGCTGCTAATACAAATTCTTGATTCTTATATTTTAGTACTTGTCCACGCACGATACGGGACATACCGATCCAACCGGTTAAAGTAATGGCAATAATAATGGCCGTAATACCTGGCTTCATTACTAAACTCATTAATATTACGACAACTAAGTTTGGAATACCGTACAAAATTTCGACAATCCGTTGCATTATATCGTCTACTCGACCACCATAATACCCTGAAATACCACCGTATAAGACACCTATAAGGACATCAATTGCAGCGGCAACGAAAGCGATGAATAAGGAGATTTGTGTACCTTCCCATAAACGAGCGAACATATCACGACCTAATCCGTCTGTACCAAACCAATAATACGTATCTACTTTTTTCATTTCATATAAATCAACTTCTGTACCACCAAGAGTTCCATATCCATCTAAGATTCCTAGTTTCTCAAAACCAGGTACTTTAGGTGGTAAATTAGAATGTGTAATTGTTTGTGTTTCCGCATCATGCGGACCTATATATGGCCCAATTAATGCCATAATAAGGATTAACAATAAAATGACCATACTGACGATGGCAGCCTTATTTTTACGAATACGTAACCAAGCATCTTGCCAGAAACTTAAACTTGGTTTTGAAATCTTTTCTGCTTGACTACTATCAATAGTAATTCTTTTAAAAGACTCAGCAGGTAACTTATCAAGATTCTGTGTCATTAACTATTACCTCCTGACAAACGAATACGTGGATCGATTATTCCGTAAAGGATATCGACTAATAAAATAACAAACACTAAGAAGACAGAAAAGAACAAAGTTGTACCCATGATGATTGAGAAGTCACTAACCATAATGGCTTTAACGAATTGTTCACCAATGCCTGGTATAGCAAAAATTTTCTCAATTACAAGTGAACCTGTTAGAAGTCCAGCTGCTAATGGTCCCATAACCGTTACCAATGGAATTAACGCATTACGGAATGCATGTTTAAAAGCAACTTCAAATCCGGTAGCACCTTTTGATTTTGCTAAAGTTATGTAATCAGAACTTAGCACTTCTATCATTTCTGTACGAATGAAACGTGCTCCAGTCGCAAGAGGTCCCATCGCTAAAGCTATTGATGGTAGAATACTAGACTTCCATCCATCATTCCATAAAGCTACAGGAAGAACTCCCCATTTTACTGCAATCCAATATTGTAAAAACGATGCAAAAACGAAAGATGGGATGGATATTCCGAGAATTGCGATAAAAGTACTCCCGTAATCCCAAATGGTATTTTGCCTTAAAGCAGCAATCATACCTAATAATATCCCAATGGATATACCAAGAATTAAACCTTGTGCACCAAGTAAAAAGGATGGCCCTAAGCGTTTAAGAATTAAATCCGTAACACTTGCACCTTTAAATTGGTAAGAATTCCCTAAATCTCCCTGAGCCAAATTCGCCATGTATTTTCCATATTGTACTGGGATTGGCTGATCAAGACCATATTTTGCCTCTACTGCCGCAAGTTGAGTAGGGTTAAGTTTCGAAGCGGAACTAATAGGGGAACCTGGTAGCGTTTTCATTAAGAAAAATGTTGCTGTCGCGATCAGGAAAAGAGTAATGAACATATAGAAAACACGTTTTAATATATACTTAGCCATCATTGCACCTCCTAAATAATGTTTATGACATTCAATCTACAATATATAGATTAAACTAGTTATTGTCAAAATCAATTGAAAACAGTAAATTTTTAGTGAATTCACTCTCATTTAAAAAGAGAGTATATGGCCCTATCGGAAACCATATACTCTCTTACTATGAGATTTTCTAACAAATTAAAAGTTAAAGATTATTGAGCGTCTTTACCTTCGATGAAAGCCCACTTGTAGCTGTAGTCTCCACCGAATGGGTGAGAAATAACACCTTTAACATATGGTTTTTGTAATTGCATTGTTCCACGTTGATAGTTAGGTGCAATCGCATAATCTTCTTCAAGAAGAATTTTTTCAGCTTCAGCCATTGCTTCCCAACGAGCTTCTGGATCCATAGCTAATTCGCCAACTGATGCGTTTACTAACTCATCATACTTAGGATTTGAATAAGACATTTTGTTGTTACCGCCATCAGTTAACCAAAGATTCATGAATGTGTAAGGATCTTGGAAGTCAGGACCCCATCCAGCAGATTGAATATCATAGTCTTGAGCAGTATCAAGGTCTAAACGTACAGCAAATGGTACTTCTTTAAGTTCAATTGTTAAACCAGGAAGAGTAGTCTCTAATTGAGATTTGAAGTACTCGTCCATTTTCTTAGCAACGTCAGAGTCTCCACCAAGAATTTCAAGAGTTATTTCTTTTACTCCAAGTTCTTTTAATCCTTTTTCCCAAGCCGCTTTTGCTTCATCTGCGTTAGGAACTGCCATGTCTCCGTTAACATCTCGGAAATCAGCGCCACTTTCGTCAAATGTAAATGCTGCTGGTACTAAATAGTTTGCAGGAACCGAACCGTTAGCTAGTACTACATCAACTAGATCTTGTTTGTTGTAACCTTTAGAGATTGCTTCACGAATATTTACGTTTGCAAGTGGTGTAGGTTTGCCATTACGCTCTTGATTAAATTTGAAATAGAATACAGTAGTTTCTAATTCTTTAACTAAATCAGGATCGTTAGCATATTGCATTGCATATTCACCAGAAAGACCGACACGATCTTTTTCTCCAGTTTTATACAAGTTTACAGCTGTAGGAACTTCTTTTACTACGTCATAGTTGATTTCAGTAAGTTTTACAGTTTCTGCATCCCAATACTGATCATTTTTAACTAATTTCCATTTTAATCCAGTACCATCCCAATCAGCAAGAGTGAATGGTCCGTTTGAAATTAAATTGTCTGAGTTTGTTGCATAATCTTTACCTTTTTCAGTTACGAAAGCTTCATTTTGTGGTAAGTAAGTTCCGAAAGACATTAGAGATAAGAAGTAAGGAACTGGTTTTTCTAATGTTACTTCAAGAGTTTTTTCATCAACTGCCTTAACACCTAACTCAGTGTATTTAGCTTTTCCTTCAGAAATTGCAGTTGCGTTTTTGAGTACGCCACCCATCATGTATGGACCGTATTCAGAAGCAGTATCAGGATTCATCGCACGTTTCCAAGCGAATTCAAAGTCTCCTGCTGTTACAGCATCTCCGTTAGACCATTTAGCATCACGAATTTTGAACGTGTATACTAAACCATCTTCAGATACAGTAGGTTCCCCTTCAGCGATTGCAGGAACTGCAACATTTTCTTGATTCAAACGGTATAAACCTTCGTTTACATTGTTTAAAAGATCAAAACCAACTGAATCTGTTGCTAATGCAGAATCCATTGATGGAATTTCAGCACTCATGATTAGATTAAGGACTTGTTCCTCATCTTTTACTTCTCCTGCTGTTGGTTCATCTTTGTCCGTATCACCAGGTGTTGCTGGTTCTGTTCCGTTCTTGTCTTCGCCACAAGCAGCTAAGAAAACACTAAGTACTAACATTAGGCTTAACAGCCAAAAAAACTTGCTCTTCTTCACTAAGTTGACCCCCTTGAATTTTCTGAAAAATTGGTACAATCTTTATTATACATATTCTTAAAAATCTGTACAGGCTTTTTTTGAATATTTTTTACATTTAGATATCAGTAATATTACATTTATATAACAGAACCGTTGAGGTGAAAGGCTTTTCTGTTAATTTCGAATATTTGATTCGGTTGACGAAATTTTGATTTTTTCTGTCTTTTCTTCTACAATGTGTAAAGAATGAGGTGTTGCAAATGAAAAAGAAACTGGTGACTTTTCTAATTTTCCAAATAATAATTGTTGCAATCATGTTTCTGTATTACCATGATTTGGAGTTAACTCCATATATTAATGTGTCATTTTTTGTCGGTGGATTACTCATTTTTATTGGCTTGTTAATTTATGTGGTATCAAATGGATTTTTCGATCTTTTTACTATGGGTATGAGAAAAGTTTTTACATTTAAAAAAGACCTAGTCGATTCAGAATCGATGAGATCTCCTTCAGAAATATTAGATTTACCATATGTCCCATTTTTCCAATTAGGTGGGTCCATTTTACTTTGTATGGCAGTGGCCTTGATAATTTATTTTGTATAGAAAAAATCACTTGATTTTTGAGTTTCTTCTATATTATAATGACTAACAAAATACATGCTAAATGCAAAGACGAAGATTAGTACATTTGACTGGGTTGTTTAGAGAGTCTGTGTTTGCTGAAAACAGATCTACCCTTCAAATAGAATGGACTTCAGAGCTTATTAAGCGAATTCTTTTAAAGATGTAGCTTAATACGTCCCTTCACGTTACGAAGCTAAAGAGGCCAAAAAATTTTTTGGCAATCTGGGTGGTACCACGGATTCACACATCATTCGTCCCTTTACAAGGGAGAGTGATGTGTTTTTTTATTTTAAAGGAGGAAACTACATGAAGAAAATCTTTTCAGGCGTACAGCCAACAGGAACTGTAACTCTAGGCAATTATATTGGAGCTTTCCGTCAATTCACCACATTGCAAGACGAATATGACTGTATTTTTTGTATCGTTGATCAACATGCTATTACC
Source organism: Paenisporosarcina sp. P5_A11 (assembly GCF_056400705.1). Taxonomy (NCBI): domain Bacteria; kingdom Bacillati; phylum Bacillota; class Bacilli; order Caryophanales; family Caryophanaceae; genus Paenisporosarcina; species Paenisporosarcina sp. P5_A11. The sequence goes on along the minus strand of NZ_JBFUKT010000097.1, from coordinate 6,727 downwards.
GTTCCACAAGACAGACTAGAACTGCGTAAAACCATTAGGTCTCTAGCTGCCCTTTATTTAGCAGCTGGGATAGACCCTAAGAAAGCCATTTTGTTTATCCAATCAGAGGTTCCTGCTCATGCTCAAGCAGGTTGGATGATGCAATGCATTTCTTATATTGGCGAACTTGAACGTATGACTCAATTTAAGGATAAATCTTCAGGAAAGGACGGCGTATCTGCTTCCCTTCTTACGTATCCACCACTGATGGCTGCTGACATCCTTCTTTACCAAACAGATATCGTACCTGTTGGTGATGATCAAAAGCAACATGTTGAACTAACACGTGACTTAGCAGAACGCTTTAATAAACGTTATAACGACGTCCTAACAATTCCAGAAATACGTTTACCTAAAAATGGAGCTCGCATCAAGGCTCTTCAAGATCCACTGAAAAAGATGAGTAAATCGGATCCCAATAAAAAATCTACGATTTCCTTATTAGATACTCCAAAAGAAATCGAGAAAAAAATTAAGAGTGCTGTAACAGATTCAGAAGGCGTCGTTGCTTACGATGTAGCAAACAAACCTGGCGTTTCGAATTTATTAACGATTGAAGCAGCCTTAACAAATGAAACTATTGAAGCGTTAGTAGCGAAGTATCAAGGCGTAGGCTACGGAGATTTCAAAGCATCTGTGGCTCAAGCAGTAATCGAACACTTACAGCCTATTCAGGAACGTTATGAAGCACTACTAACATCTGAAGAATTAGACATTATCTTAGATGAAGGTGCTCTTAAAGCACAAGCAGTGGCGTCTAAAACACTTAAAAAAATGGAGAACGCGATGGGCTTGGGTAGAAAACGATAAGTGTAAGCAGAAAAAATGAACCTAGAAATATGATGAAATCAGGTGTCTGGAATATAAATAGCCAGACACTTTTCCATGTATAACCAAGCGATAAGTAATTTAAGTACAACAGAATTTGTAGCAAGCTCATCACAATGAGTATGTAACTGATCGTAAACACTAACCATTTTATCAATACAAGCATCCTTTTACACTACTATATGAAGCAGTCATTGTAAGTACGTCAAGTTAGTCCCATTTTCTTTTGTTAAATTATTTCTCTACATCCAAAAACCGACTCATCACGAAAAAATGAGTCGGTTTTCAATATGTGATTTTGTTTCCTTTAACAACATTAGTTTATATTCAGCACAAAAAACCCGTGTCTATACTTTCGTATAGACACGGGTTTTCCTGTTATTCGAATTATTTAGAAGATTTAGCTGGATCTTCAGAAATTAATTCAACTTCGTTCCAATCAAAGTTACGAGCGTAGTCAATATCGTAATTTTTCACGCTTTTATTAACCGGGCGTAATTCTAAACGGTATTGAGTTGGAATGATTGGTGCGTTTTCRGACATATATTCTTGCCATTCGCGGAATTTACCAGCACGGTATTCAGCATCGAAAGCTTCTGGAGAATCGATAGCAGCTAATAGTCCTTCTAACTTCTCAGAAGTGTAACGGCTAAAGTTATATTGTGCAGTTTTTGAGTAAAGTCCTGATGGTGAAGGGTTAGTTCCTGTTCCCCATGCAGCCATAAAGATATCTATTTCAGGATCATCAGCTTCAATTTTGTCGTAGAAGCTGTTGAGTTCGATTGTACGTCCTGTTGAAAGTGTTACATTTAAGCCGACATCTTTCCAGTTTTGCATATAGAATGATGCGATGTCTTCAGCGATATCGCCACCAGACATTGAAGCGAATTTAATTTCAAGTGGCTTACCTTCTTTGTTTTCACGAAGTCCGTCACCATCAACATCTTTATATCCAGCTTCATCCAATAATGCATTCGCTTTTTCTACGTCATAAGTGTAACCTTCTAATGAATCATCATAGAATGATTTGAATACTGGTGGGATTAAAGATGTTGCACGTTCACGTAGGTTGTTGTAATACACTTCTGAAACTTGTTCTACGTCGATTGCATAGCCCATTGCTTGACGAAGTTTTACGTCGCCCATTTTAGCGTCTGCATTCATGACAACTTCGCTCTTGTCTTTATCATATTTACCAAGTTTGAAACCAATATATTGGTAGTAAAGTTCGTTACGGCCAAGTACTGTAAGGTTATCAAAATCTTTAATTTCTAAATATTTATCAGTACTGAAAGTGTTAGCAGTCATATGATATTCCCCTGTTTGTAATGCAACAGAGATTGAAGTTGAAGGTACAGTTTTCACTAATACTGAATCAAGTTTCGGAGCACCTTTCCAGTAGTTTTCGTTTTTCACGAATTGTACGGATTCTCCTGGTACGATTTTATCGAATTTGAATGCACCTAAAGTAACGATGTTTTTACGTACTGCATCTGATTCAAGTAAATCTTTAACTGGAATATCTTTTAGGATATGGCTTGGTTCAGCATAAGACCAAAGTCCATCACCAGAACTGAAAATAGCTGGAGATAATTTATTGAATGAAATTTCTAAAGTCTTTTCATCCACTTTCTTTAAACCTGAGATTGCATCTGCTTTTCCATCATGGTATTCAACAGCACCTACGATGTTTTGGAAATCAACATCATATCGTACTCCTGTGTAGTCCGGATGACCGATAATTAGGTATGGCTGCATTAAGTCTTCAATTTTAAGTGGTTCACCATCAGACCATTTAACTCCGTCTTTGATAGTGATTTTTACTTTATTATTATCTTGATCAACTTCCATACCAGCGATTCCATCTTTCGTTAATAAGAAGTCACCGTCTGTTTCAAAAATAAGGTTACTTGCGAAATTCATAATATCTGAATCATACGCATCTTCATATAGAACTGATGAGAAAATTCCTTGGAAAGGTGAGTCATTAACTAGAGCTACTTTCAAAGTACCTCCTTTAATTACATCTCCTTCATTTTCAACATCCAACGGGAAGCTTCCTGTATCTACAACTTCTTCGTTTTCATTATCTTTTGCTGGTGAATCTTTCCCATCTGATTTTTCACCTTCTCCGTTACATGCACCAAGTACGAGTACGAAAGCTAAAATTAATGCTAATAATGTCCAAAGCTTTTTGTTCATTCCTTTTCCTCCTTTTTTATCTCTTGTTCTATATATCAAACGTAAAACGTTTAATACCATTTTAATTTAGCTGTTACCCTAAACGTTGCTTCGCATCAGCAGATCGACGAATAGCTTGACCTACATAGTTAATGCCCAACATTAAGAAAAGAATGAGTAATGATGCTGGTAACCAAATCCACCACTTTTCAGATAACACAAGTGGATTGTTTGCATAACTTACCAAGGTTCCTAAACTCGGGGTTGAAGGTGGTAAACCGAATCCTAAATAGGAAAGACCCGTTTCGATTCCAACATTCCCTGCAAAGTTCAAAGTTAGTTCAACAATTAAAATGGAACTAAGATTTGGCATCATTTTTCTGAAAATGATAGCCGCATCACTTGTGCCCATCGTTTTCGAAGCATTGATATAGTCTCTTCGACTTTCGGAGAGTGCCTTGCTTCGAATCAGACGAGCTGTACCTGGCCATAAGAATACACTGACAATCAAAATAAAAATTGGAATATTGTATTTTGGCACAATCGTAACGAAGACAATAATAATCATCAAAGATGGAATCGTAATGAAGAAATCGATGATTCGCATAAAGATATTGTCTATCCATCCACCAAAATAACCCGTAGTCAAACCAATCATGATTCCTACTACACCTGTAAGTAAGGTAACTGCCATAGCAATTGCAATTGAGTTACGTGCTCCGATAATTAGTTGGCCTAAAATATCTCGACCACCTTGGTCAGCACCTAACAAGAACTTGTCTCCAGGTTCAGCGAATTTATCACGTAAACTAACACGCATCATTTGTTGCTGATCGATTAATAGAGACCAAATGAAAATCCCAACAATCACTACTATCAAAGCGATAAGTGAAAACATCGCGAGTTTATCTTTTTTAAATTCACGCATGATGACTTGAAATCCAGTAGGCGGAGAGCTTTCTGGATGTTCAGATTGAATCAATGCACTTTCTGTCTGCTCTTTCATGTATGTACACTCTCCTTAACCATTATTTTCGTCAATCTATCCTAATTCGTGGATCTACAATGCTCATAATAATATCGGATAATAGACTGCCTAATAATGTTAAGAATCCGTACAGCATAACCAAAGCAGTAATTACACTATAATCACGTCCAGAAATGGATTGAATGAATAACTGTCCCATTCCAGGATAGCCGAAAATTGTTTCAATAAAGATGGATCCACCAAGCAGACCCGTGATTGTAAAACCAAGGAATGCTGCAATTGGCAACAAAGAATTCCGGAAAATATGTCGTGAGTACACTTTATTTAAGGGAATCCCTTTACTACGTGCAGTACGGACATAATCTTGAGACTTTGCATCAATTACTTCAGTACGTAAATATTGAATGACACCAGTAGTTCCAAGAACGGCATACGTAATGGCAGGTAACAGAAGATGATAGAATTTACTCCATATATAACCTAAGGAACCATTTTCATATTTGATATCAACTGTTCCGCTTGTCGGGAACCATTGGAGCTTGTATCCAAAAAGGAACAAGAATATTAGGGCTAAAACGAATACCGGAATGGCGTAACTGATAAAACTATAAAGTACAACCGTTTTATCTAAAAAAGTATTCTGATAGCGTCCTGCTAGAACACCTAGCGGAATGGCAATTAAATACAGTAAAAACACACTTACTAAGGATAGCCATAATGTATTAAGTGCTCGATCCCCAATTAGGTCCGCTACTGCCACTTTATACGTATAACTCTTCCCAAAATCACCTTGAACTGCATTCATCATCCATGTTGCATATTGTTGATACCATGGATCATAAAAACCAGCTTGTTGACGTAATTCTTCTATTCGAGCCGGATCAGTATCTGGCGTTACCATTCCAGTAAAAGGATCCCCTGGCATAAATTTCGCCATAATAAAGATTAATAAACTTAAGACTAATAATTGTGGAATCATAACTAAAATGCGTCGGATAATTGTTTTCCACATATCACATGACCCCCTCTTTATTTACCGTTTTCGCTACTGCATGCGTATCGGAAATAGACTGAAGATCATAAACGCGACCGTTTGCATCAAAGTATTGATGATTTTCAATTTGATAATTTTTCTCTACGTTAATACGTTCTACTTTACGTTCCACCCTACTCGCTGGCTCAATAGCTGGAATTGCTGACAATAAACGTTTTGTGTAAATATGCTGAGGCGATTGATAAATATCTTTCTTCGAACCAGACTCTACAAAGCGTCCCTTATACATGATTGAAATATGGTCACACATATGTTTCACTACTCCAAGATCATGCGAGATAAACAAATAGCTTAATCCCAATTCAGCTTGTATATCTTTCAAGAAATTTAAAACCTGTGCTTGTACCGATAAGTCCAGTGCAGATACTGGTTCATCTGCAATAATGAGTTTTGGATTCGTTGCAATTGCTCGTGCTATTCCTATGCGTTGCTTTTGTCCACCCGAAAATTCATGAGGGTATTTCACTTTTGCATCCTCAGGCATTCCGACGATTGCTAATAGTTCATTGATTTTTCGTTTCTCTTCTAAATCGGAAAGGTTTAAAAAGTTACGGATTGGCTCAGCCAGGATATCTTGAACGCGTTTGCGCGGATTTAAGCTTGAATGTGCATCTTGGAAAATCATTTGGATATCTCGATTGTACGAAGAATTACGTTGGCGACGCTGGTTCGTTACATCTTTTCCTTCGTAAATGATTTTTCCAGACGTTATTTTCTCGAGACCTATTATCGCTTTACCAGTTGTTGATTTTCCACAACCAGATTCCCCTACAAGCCCGTAGGTTTTACCTTTATCAAATTCCATATTTATGCCGTCTACAGCATGAACATAGTCAACGATTGTATTAAAGAATCCACCGCGTATCGGATAATGCACGCGCAAATCTTTTATTTCCATAAAACTCATGACAAGCTTCCCCCTTCTTCCCCTTTGAAGTGAAAGTGGTTCCAGCAGGTACATCGAACAAAATGTCCTGGTGCTATTTCGTGAAGTTGTGGTTCTGTTTCGTGTGCCTCAGCCGGAATCCAAGGAATCCGTGGAGCAAAGCGACAGCCATTTCGCGGTAAGTTCACTAATGATGGTACTAAACCTTGAATGACTTCTAATTTTTCGTTTTCACTATGTGTTTGTGGAATTGAGTTTAATAAAGATCTTGTATAGGGATGTGCAGGATTATTAAATAATTCTTCAAAGGGAGCCTCTTCAATAATTTGTCCCGCATACATTACAGCTACTCGATCGGCCACTTCTGCTACTACACCTAAGTCATGTGTAATCAAGATAATGCCAGATTCTGTTTCAGCCTGTAAATCTTTGAGTAAATCCAAGATTTGCGCTTGAATCGTAACGTCTAAAGCAGTGGTAGGTTCGTCTGCAATAATGATGGACGGCTTACAAGATATGGCAATGGCGATAATAACACGTTGACGCATACCACCAGAAAGCTGATGGGGAAATTGTTTTACAACTCTTTGCGGATTAGGAATTCCAACTTGATTCAGAAGTTCAATGACACGATGAGATCTCTCGATTCTGGACATCCTCGTGTGATAAATTAGCGCTTCCTCAATTTGATCGCCTATTCGCATCAATGGATTTAATGCGGACAATGGATCCTGAAAGATCATGCCTATAT